>DXWR01000175.1 GCA_019416775.1 Oscillospiraceae bacterium
CCCGGCTGCAATGCTGCTTTGTGTCCGACAAAGAAGTGGAAGCTGTGGTGGATTACATCAAGCGTTCCGGGGAAAGCGCCGAATACGATGACGCCATTTTGGATGAAATCGACCGTCAGGCAGAAGCCAGCGCCAATAAGAAAGGAAAGAAGTCGGAGGATGATGTGGAAGGCGGGGACGAAGTGGATCCGCTGCTGGACAAGGCCATTGAAGTGGTGATTGAAAGCGGTCAGGCTTCCACTTCCTATCTCCAGCGGCGGTTAAAGGTAGGCTATTCCCGCGCCGCCCGGATCATCGACCAGATGGAGCAGAAGGGAGTGATCGGCCCCTTTGAAGGTTCCAAGCCGAGGGCGGTGCTGATGACCCGCGCCCAATATCTGGAGATGACCCTTCAGCCGGACCACACCTCCGCCAACGACACCGCCGAATAACAGGAGAACATTATGCCGTTTTTACCTATTTGCCGTCAGGATTTAGAGCAGCGCAACATCCAGCAGCTGGACTTTGTTTACATCAGCGGGGATGCCTATGTGGATCACCCCTCCTTTGGCTGCGCCATCATTACCCGGGTGCTGGAAGCCAAAGGCTTCACTGTAGGGGTGCTGGCTCAGCCGGATTGGAAGCATCCTCAGTGCTTTTTGGAATTGGGAGTGCCGAAATACGCCTTTTTGGTCAGCGCCGGCAACCTGGATTCCATGGTGGCCCATTATACCGTGGCGAAACAGCGCCGCAGCAAAGACGCGTATTCCCCCGGAGAAAAAATCGGCCTTCGCCCGGACCGGGCAGTGACGGTGTACGCCCAAACCTTACGCAGCCTCTGTCCGGATACCCCTATTCTCATCGGCGGCTTAGAAGCCAGTCTGCGCCGGTTTGCTCACTACGATTATTGGAGCGACTCCGTCCGTCCGTCGGTGCTGGAAGAATCCGGGGCAGACCTTTTGATGTACGGCATGGGAGAACGGGAAATCATCCAAATCGCTCAAGCCTTTCGGGAAGGGAAAACCTTGGAGGAGATGCGGGATATCCGCGGTACCTGCTATCTGGTTGCCCCGGAACAGACTCCCTTCGGCTGCGTGGAATGTCCCGGATGGGAACAGATCTCCAAGGATAAAACCGCCTACGCTAAAGCTACTCGAATCGAGATGGACCATCAGGACGAAATCACCGGCCGCACTTTAATTCAGCGGCAAAAGCACAAGATGCTGGTGCAGAATCCCCCGATGGAAGCGTTGACCACCGAGGAAATGGACTGGGTGTACAGCCTTCCTTATATGCGTACCTACCATCCTATCTATGAACAGCAGGGGGGCGTCCCCGCCATCCGAGAGGTGGAGTTTTCCATTACCCACAACCGAGGCTGCTTCGGCGCCTGCAATTTCTGTTCCATTGCCTTTCATCAGGGACGGAAAATTTCGGTGCGCAGTCATGAATCGGTGGTGGCGGAAGCCAAACTGCTCACTCAAAATCCCCACTTCAAAGGCTATATTCATGACGTAGGGGGTCCCACCGCCAACTTCCGCCATTCCAGCTGTGAGAAACAGCGCACCCAGGGGCTGTGCAAAGGCGGGAAAAAGTGCCTGGCTCCTAAGCCTTGTCCCGCCCTTTTGGCGGACCAGGAGGACTATCGGCAGCTTTTGGCGGAAGTGGCGGCGGTGCCTGGGGTAAAAAAGGTATTTGTCCGTTCCGGTATCCGGTACGATTATCTTTTGCAGGACAAAAACGATCGGTTTTTCCGCCAGTTGGTAGAACAGCATATCAGCGGCCAATTAAAGGTGGCGCCGGAACACTGCTCCAATGCGGTGCTGGATCAGATGGGTAAGCCCCATTTTGAAGCCTACCTGAAATTCCAAAAACAGTTTTATCAGATCACTGGGCAGCTTGGAAAGAAACAATTTTTGATCCCGTATCTGATGTCCTCCCATCCCGGATCCACGTTGGAGGACGCCATTGCCTTGGCAAAGTACCTGCGCAAAGAAAACCTTCATCCCGAGCAGGTCCAGGACTTTTATCCCACCCCCGGTACCGTCTCCACCTGTATGTACTACACCGGCCTGAATCCCTATACCATGAAGCCGGTGTTCGTTCCGAAAACCAAGGAAGAAAAGGCCATGCAGCGGGCGCTGTTGCAGTACTACCGCTCGGAAAACCGGGAATTGGTGCAAAAAGCCTTAAAATCAGCCGGTCGGATGGATTTGATCGGTTCCGGGCCGGAATGTTTGATCCCGGCTGCGCCGAAAAAACAAGCCGCTGTCCCCAAAACCAACCAGCCTCACCGGGGCACCGTGGCTTGGGCAAGACAGATGGAAAAGAAACAAAAAGGAAAGAATCGCTATGGCAAAAAGAAAAAGTAAAACCTACCGCAGAAAAACCAGCAAAATTTACCTTACTATATTGGGCATCCTATTGGTGTTGATCGCCGGGGTGGGAGTGAACAGCGCAGTCCACTTTGCTTCCTGGTATCCCACCTTTGATTCCCTGAAAGGGCAGTGGGATCAGTATTTCGGCCAGACCGCCGACCTTTCTTCGGTGGATGCTCCCAATTTGTTTGCCGGGGAAGAGGACGAGCTGGCGGTGTACTATTTCGATGTAGGCCAAGGGGACGCCATCCTGCTTAAGCAAAACGACGCCACCATGCTCATCGACACCGGGGACAACGGTATGGAAAATCAACTGCTTCAGCAGTTGGATGCTTTGGAAATCACCCAGCTGGATGTGCTGGTCTGCACCCACTATCACGCCGACCACATTGGCGGGGCGGCGGAGGTGCTGCAAAACATCGCCGTGGACCGGGTGCTGCTGCCTTCCGGCAGTGCCAATACCCAGACCTATGAAGATATGCTGGATGTCATTGACCAAAAAGGTATCCCCACCAGCTTCCCCAAAATCGGCTACACCGGGGAGCTCGGTGAAGCAGATTATCAGGTGGTAGGGCCCCAAACGGAGGACAATGACAATCAAAATGACAACAGCCTGATGATTCGCTTCCAGTTTGGCAACGCTTCCTTCCTCTTTACCGGGGATGGGGAAGCTACCGAGGAAGCGGACATTTTAGCCACCCAGCATGACCTTCCGGCGGATGTGTTGAAGGTGGGGCACCACGGTTCCAGCACCTCCACTTCTCCCGCATTTTTGCAGGCAGTGCATCCGGTGTGCGCCGTGATCAGCTGCGGCGCCGGCAATGATTACGGCCATCCCCATCAGGAAACCTTGGACAAGCTCTCTGAGGCAGGGGTAACGGTGTACCGCACCGATCTTTCCGGCACCATCACCATGCTGACCGACGGAGCCACCATACGGGTTTATGTGGACGGTCAGGAGCAGCAAAGTTTCCCGGCAGGACAGAATGCCTCCACCACAGAATCTTCCTCGGCCTCATCCGAGACGGCCTCCCAGCCCCAGGCAACCGGTTACATCGGCAATGTAAACTCCAAGAAGTTTCATCTGCCAAGCTGTTCCAATCTTCCCGCAGAAGAAAACCAGGTCAGCTTTTCCAGCCGGGAGGACGCGGTAAACGCCGGGTACACCCCCTGCGGCAGCTGTAACCCCTAAAGGAGGGCCATCATGCGCTATATCATTGACCGGATGGAAGAAAATTACTGGGTGTTGGAAGACCCAAACCGGAAAATGCACTGGGTGCCGAAAGCTTTTCTTCCCCCGGAATGCCGGGAAGGGGATGTGCTGGAAGAAGAGGAGGGAATTTACCGCCGGAACCCGGAAGAAACCGCCCGGCGCAAAGCAAGATTGTCCCAAAAGCTGGAAAAACTGCGAAAAAAAGCCCAGAAGGATTGACGAATTGGCGGTTTTCCTGTATACTGGATAGCTGCATATGCAAAAAAGGAGGAAGGCAAGAATGAGTCAAACCAACTGGCAGGTGCCCCAGGAGCAGCTGTTGCAGCAAAAGGAATATGCGGACCAGGTTCGCAGTCTGCTGGAAGAGCTTTATCCTGCCCCGCCTTTGGCTTATGTGCATTCCTACGGCTGTCAAGGCAATGTCAGCGATGGGGAAAAATTAAAAGGGATGCTGGCCCAGATGGGCTACGGCTTCTGCGACCAGGCAGAACAGGCGGATCTGGTGCTGTTTAACACCTGCGCCATCCGGGAAAACGCCGAAGACCGGATTTTCGGCAACGTAGGCGCTCTGAAGCGCTGGAAAGCCCAAAGTCCCAAGCATAAGCTTTTGCTCTGCGGCTGCATGATGCAGCAGCCCCATATTGTGGAAAAGCTGAAGCAAAGCTACCCCTATGTGGATTTGATTTTCGGCACCCATGTGATCCACCAGCTTCCCCAGTTGCTGCTCTCTGTTTTGCAGCAGCATAAGCGGGTGTTCTACACGCCGGAGTCGGACGGCGTCATTGCCGAAGGGCTTCCCATCCGCCGGGACGGGAACCTGAAAGCCTGGGTTCCCATTATGTACGGCTGTAACAATTTCTGTACCTACTGCATTGTTCCCTATGTGAAGGGGCGGGAACGCTCCCGGCAGCCGGAAGCCATTTTGGCAGAAGTCCGGCAGCTGGTGGAGCAGGGCTACAAGGAAATCACCCTGCTGGGACAGAATGTAAACTCCTACGGAAAAACCTTGGAGCATCCCATTACCTTTGCCCAGCTGCTGCGGCAGATCGACGCCATCCCTGGGGATTTTCGGATCCGTTTTATGACCAGCCACCCCAAGGACGCCACTAAGGAACTGTTTGACGTGATGGCGGCCAGTAAAAAGATCTGCCACCATCTCCATCTGCCGGTCCAGTGCGGCAGCGATCGGATTTTACAGACCATGAACCGCCGCTACACCGTGGAGCAGTATTTAAAACTCATTGACTACGCCCGCAGCGTCATGCCGGACATCTCCTTTACCACCGACATTATTGTGGGATTTCCCGGGGAAACGTTGGAAGATTTTCAGGGCACCTTGGATTTGCTGAAAAAGGTGCGGTATGATTCCTTGTTCAGCTTTATCTATTCCAAACGAGTGGGCACCAAAGCGGCCACTATGCCGGACGACACCCCCCATTCGGTCAAGAGCGACCGGCTCCAACAGCTGCTAGCGTTGCAGCGGATCATTGGAGAAGAGGTCCTGCAAGAATATGTGGGCAAGACCCTGCGCATCCTGGTGGATGGCACCGGCAAATCCGGGGAAGGCTATCTTACCGGACGCACCGATCAGTTTTTGATTGTGGATTTTCCCGGCGACCGCTCCTTGATCGGGCAGTTTGTTACCGTGAAGATCACCAAGGCATTAAATTGGGCACTGCTGGGGGAGCTGGTATAAACCAAACCCCGGTGTTTCCATAGAATATTTTATTGTAAGAAAGGAACCAACAACATGGACGTGATTGAAAAGGCCAGAGAACTGGGCAAGCTGATTCAGGAAACCGAAGAATATCAAAAGCTCATGGAGATGGAAGCTAAAAATGAGGCGGACACCGAGCTCACCGATATGATCGGCCAGTTCCAGATGAAGCGGCTGAAGCTCAACCAGTTGATGCAGCAGGAAGAGAAGGACGATGCCGCCATTCACGAAGCGGATCAGGACCTGAAGGAAATGTACGAAGCCATTATGAGCAACGAAAATATGCTGGCTTACAGCCAGTGCCAGCATGACATGGAATACCTGATGACCCGTGTCAACTTCATCCTCACCTGCGCCGCCAACGGGGAAGATCCCATGACCTGCCCCAGCGAACCAGATCACGGCTGCGGCGGAAACTGCTCCGGTTGCAGTGGCTGCCACTAAGCTGGAAAAATCACTGGATTTTTCGTATAGACCGAGGCATTGGAAGCAAACTAACTTCCGATGCCTTTTTCTTTTTGGGAGTTTGGACTTGCTTTTTGTACTGCCTTGGAGTATACTGTACATAGTTAGTATAAACTAACTATAATAAGTCCGTGCGAAACAGGGTGCGGAACAGGAAAGGACGGCAGTGCGTATGTATGAACTTTGGATCGAATCGGTGGTAGGCCGGGAGATTTTGGATTCCCGGGGAAATCCCACGGTAGAGGCAGAGGTGTTTCTCTCCTGCGGTGTCAGCGGACGGGGGGCGGCCCCCAGCGGTGCTTCCACCGGGGAATTTGAAGCTTTGGAGCTGCGGGATGGGGACAAATCCCGTTACGGTGGAAAAGGGGTCACCCAAGCGGTGGAAAACATCAACACCGTCATTTGCGAAATCCTCACCGGAATGGATGCTTCCGACATCTATGGGGTGGACAAAGCCATGATCCAGGCGGACGGCACCCAGGATAAATCCAAGCTGGGGGCAAACGCCATTTTAGCGGTGTCCATTGCCTGCGCCCGGGCGGCGGCCACGGCGTTGGAAATTCCATTGTACCGTTTTCTGGGCGGGGTTAACGCCAACCGTCTGCCGGTGCCCATGATGAATATCC
>DXWR01000176.1 GCA_019416775.1 Oscillospiraceae bacterium
GGTTTTTTCTTGCGAAAACAACCAAAACAAGATTGCTTTCATATCTGTACGTACAGATTTTTGGTAAAAGTGCATAAAATTTTTAAGGAAAAATCTACATCGAAAGCCGTCTTTTTCGACAGTTTTTTGGGGTGTTCATCCTTGCTTTTTTGCTGTTTTTGCTGTATGATGAGGATGTATCGATTTATCCCTTGGGATAAATGGTAAGAAACAGACAGGCTTGCTTTGGTCACTCCCCCACCAAATGGTTTTCTTTTGGCTGGGCGGAATTGCGTTTGGGTCAGTCAAAAAGCGCCGCAAAGCAGAGAAAATCGGGCGACTCAAAGGAAGATTTCTGTTTCTGCAAGAAACTGCAATAGGAGGAAACATTTCCATGAAGTTTAAAAAACTCTTGGCTGGTGTGCTGAGTGCAGCGATGGTCGCCACCATGATCCCCTCGTCTTTGGCGGGGATGTTCGTGAGTGCGGCGGACACCGATCTGAGCAGCCACTTGTTGTTCCAGTATACGGATAGCTTGAATGACCAGTCCGGCAACGGCAATGACGGCGCAGCCCAAGGCAGCGGCGTACAGACCGGCGTTGAACAAGATGGCCGTTCATCTGTATATCTGAGCAGCACCAGCCACGGCGGAGGATCTATCCAACTGCCAGATGATTTGACTGCAAATCTTTCATCCAAAACTGGTTTTACCTTTGCCACCTGGATCAATGCAGCCACCGACGCTGACTGGACTAGAATTCTGGATTTGGGCACCGACGCTTCTGGCGCCGATCCGGATAATGTGAAGGATTATTTCTTCATTGCCCAAAATGGTCGTGTAGTAGCTGGTCAAGGCACCAGCGAATTCTACCTTTCCGATACCGGCATCAGCCCGGCGGCCGATGAATGGCATCACATGGCCTTCACCTTTATGCCGGAAACAAATGCCGCTGGGGAAGATGGCCAGAATGTGGGTGTTATCATCTATGTGGACGGTGAAGTGGCTTTCGACGCATCGGTGAACCAAACCAACTCCGGCACCCGGAATGCGTTGATTGACTGGTGCAACAATGTGCTTCCCACCTTCACCGACAACTATATTGGTTATTCTCGGTTTGCTGTGGACCCGGAACTGAATGCGTATCTGTCTGATATGCGGTTCTATGACATCGGCCTGACCGCAGATGAAGTGGTGCAGGTCATGGCTGACGGCATGACCACCGAGCAGGTGCTGAACATGGCCAAAGAAAGCTTGACTCTGTCTCAGACTGCTACCAGCACCGATATTTCCCTGCCGGATTCTGCTTTGGCGGGCCTGGTCAGCGTGACCTGGCAGTCCAGCAATCCGGATGTGATGGGCAATGACGGCACTATCGGTACTGTGGAAGAAAACACCACCGTGACGATGACCGCTACTCTGACCTATGGCGATCAGTCCGTGACCAAGGAATTTGTCATCACCGTTTACAGCCCCGATACCGTCCCCTATGTGTTGAACATCGACGGCGAAGATGTTGTAATGGATGTGTCTGACACTCTGTTCGGCCTGTTTTATGAGGACATCAACAACGCTGCCGACGGCGGTATTTATGCGGAGCTGGTGCAGAACCGGTCCTTCGAGTTCTTCACCTTCAGCGGTTACGATTCCAACTACACCACCGGCGCTTCCAGCCGCACTCATGTGCCGCTGCAGTACTGGGGTTATGAGAGCGGCACCATGACCGCGAAGAGCGAAGGCGGCTTGGATGAAACCAACCCCGCTCTGACTCTCACTGCGGAAGAAAACGAAGCCTTTGCGGGAATTAACACCACCGTAAACAGCTACTATGCTTCTGTGTCTGACGGTACCCGGGTCACTAATCAGGGCTATACCTCCAGTGGCAGCAGCGCTATGAACATGGAGCCCAGCGCCACCTATGACTTCTCCATCTACGCCAAGAACGCAGGTTCTTCCATCCAGGTGTATGTGGAGGACGACAACGGCAACCGGCTCACCGATACCCAGACCATCAATGTGACCGGCGACGAATGGACCAAGTATGAGGTCGTTCTGTCCAGCAACACTGAGGAAGATACTCTGGGCACTCTGGTGATGGAATTCACCGGCGATACCGACATCGATATGGTATCCCTGATGCCGGTGCAGACCTGGGGTTATTCCGATCAGGAAGGCTCTGAGTCCGCTCACTCCAACTACGAAGCCAACTCCAACTACCGTCTGCGGGAAGATTTGATGCAGGCCCTGTTGGACACCAACCCCTCCTTCCTGCGGTTCCCCGGCGGCTGCATTTCTGAAGGCAGCTACACCTGGGATAACGTATACGATTGGAAGAAGAGCATCGGCACCGCGGAACAGCGGGAAGAAAACTACAACGTCTGGGGCTATGCCATGACCATGGGTCTGGGCTATTTGGAATACTTCCAGATGGCGGAAGACCTGGGCGCAGAACCCCTGCCGGTTATGGCTTGCGGCGTGCTCTGCCAGGCCAGAAGTGACGGCGCCAACGCAGCCGGCGGCGCTTTGATGGACTACTACATCCAGAGCTTCAAGGACCTGATTGAGTTTGCCAACGGCGACGAATCCACCGAATACGGCGCTCTCCGTGCCGCTTTGGGTCACCCCGAACCCTTCAACCTGAAGTATCTCGGCGTGGGCAACGAAAACTGGGGCAATGAATTCTTCGCCAACTTCGAAGTATTCTATGCGGAAATCATGGCCTTCTGCGAAGAAAACGGCTATGACATCACCATCATCTCCACCACCGGCGCCCAGGCCAACGACTCTGCTTATCAGAGCGGCTGGGAATTCCTGGCTGGTGAAAAGGCAGACGGCGACTACACTGACACTGTGACCACCGGTATGGATACCGTGGTGGGCGAAAGCGGCACTACCGCAGAACGTACCCACAACTGGTACACCAGCGACAGTGAAACCGATGCTCAATTCAAAGATAACTATATGGATACCATTGCGGACGAACACTACTATCGTTCCAATGAGTACCTGCTGAACAACACCGACCGTTACGACTACTACGAACGGGCTTATAACGCAGACGGCACCATCAACGATGAGCTGTCCTCCAAGGTGTTCGTGGGTGAGTACGCCTCCACCGATAAGAACA
Source organism: Oscillospiraceae bacterium (assembly GCA_019416775.1). Classification (GTDB taxonomy): domain Bacteria; phylum Bacillota; class Clostridia; order Oscillospirales; family Ruminococcaceae; genus Egerieicola. The sequence goes on from DXWR01000176.1 coordinate 3,105, forward strand.
CCATGATGGGCGCTTTGAGCGAAGCTGCCATTATGACCAGCTACGAGCAGAACTCTGACGTGGTGCGCTTGGCCGCTACCGCTCCTCTGTTCAACAAGCAGCGGGACGACAGTCTCTATCGTTGGACCCCCGACGTGATCTGGTTCGATAACGATAGCGTGTGGTTCACCCCCACCTACTACGTGCAGTCCCTCTTCCCCTCCAACCTGGGCGACGAGTTGCTGCGCACCGAATTCCAGTACCTGGATGAAAGCGGCGAAATGAAGACTTTGCAGCCGGAAGGCGGCGTAATGCTGGCCAGCGGCAACGCAGCAGTTACCATTTCCAGCGCTACTATTTACAATGCTGACGGCGGCGTGTATCAGACCTACGACTTCACTCAGATGAGTGAACAGGATTTGGAACTGGCCGGCTGGACCGAACTGCCCAGCAGCACTGCCGGTTACACCCTCACTGGCGAAGGCTTGAATCTGGCGGCTCAGACCTCCGGTTACAATGGCATTTACCTGAATGCCGCCGATATGCCTGACAACTACAAGGTGGTTGTCAATGCGACTCGTACCGCCAACGGCCCCGACGGCTTCTATGTTGGCGTAGGCGTCACTGACGTGACCCCTGACAGCGAAGACATGGTAGTTTACTCCATTAACTATGGCGGAAGCGCTACCGGCTTCAAAGTGTACAAGGACGGCGTGGAAGGCTACACCCTGGGCGATTACAGCGTAGGAACTGCCGCCGGCAACACCTACCTGACCAACTATGAAGCCATCACCACCGGCACTCCTTATGAAATCACCGTGGATTACGGCACCACCACCAGCGCGGGTGTGGGCGAAGACGCCGTTGCAGTGGCTTCCGGCCGCCAGCAGCTCAACGCATACTACACCAGCGAAGGCTTTACCTCTAAGGTGCTGAATGCGAACCTGACTGCGGTCAACGACATGATCTACAACTCTGTCACCAAAGATGACGAGTATGTATACATCAAGTTGGTGAACGTGGACGGCTACAGCAAGACCACCGGCATCAACATTGACAACCTGGCAATGTCTGGCAAGGGCACCATGACCGTGCTGGCGGGCACCGAAGAGAATGTGAACACCGCCAACGTCAACACCGACGGCAACGAAGTGATCGCACCGGTGACCAGTGACATCACCCTCCAGAGCGGTTCTACCACCATTACCCTGCCTGCGTACAGTCTCACTGTGCTGAAGCTGGAAATCAGCGACGGCAATGTGGACCTGACCATGGGCGGAAGCCTGGTGGATTCCAATGACCTGACCACCGAAGCTGGCCGGGAAGGCTGGAGCGGTTACACCGCTTCCGATTTTGGTGCCACCTACACCGAAGGCAACGACACCATCACCGAAGATGAAAGCGGCGTCACCTTTACTGAAGCTGGTTTGAACAGCTACTCTCTGGCCAACCCCCTGAAGGGACAGGTTACCGACGGCTTTACCGTGGTTCTGGATGTGACCATTCCGGAAGGACAGGCCCTGACCGACTACGAGGGACTCTTTGGCTTTAACAACCATACTGCCTGGCAGTATTGGCAGGCCAGCAATAACGGCGCGACTCTCCAGGCCAACTCCGATCTGGCCTACACCAACTGGACCGGTGAAGCACCTGGCGATAATCCCTTCTACTATGGTATTGTAGGAACGGCGCAGGATATGAGCGACGTCCAGTACACCCTGTCTGTGGATGAGACCGGCGCCAGCATTTATCTCAACGGCGAACTGGTTGCTACCTACACCGAAGAGAACAGCGACTATGTCAGTGCTGTGACCCTGGGTGCTGCCAACGGACTGGATTGGTTCAACCTGGGCTTCAACGCCGGAAACGGAACAGACTTTAACTGGTTCAACACTCTGATGACCGCTTCCTCTGTCTCCTTCTACAACCGTGCCCTCACGGCGGAAGAAGCAGCTGCTTTGGCGGCCTACATTCCCTCCACCGGCGTTTCCATCGACGGGGAAGACACCATTGAAATCACTCGCGGCGATTCCGTGACCCTGAACGCTACCGTTTACCCGGTAGGCGAAGGCGAACCGGATCCCAACACCGGCAAACTGCCCGGCGCTGCCACTAACTCCGTGACCTGGTCCTCCGACCATCCGGAAATCGCTACCGTGTCTAAGACCGGTACCGTCCGTGGCGTGGCAGCCGGCCAAGCAACCATTACCGCAACCACTACCGAAGGCTTTACCGATTCCGTTACGGTGACGGTGAACCCGGTTCTGGTCAACAATGTTACCATCAACACGGCGGAGCAGACCATTGACCTGGGCGCTTCCCTGCGGATCAGCGCAACGGCTTCTCCTTCCAATGCCGACAACAAGACTTTGAAGTATGAGTCCTCCGATCCTCAGGTAGCTACCGTGGATCAGGACGGCATTCTCACCACCGTGGGCGAAGGCACTACCACCATTACCGTAACCAGCACCGACGGCTCCAATGCTTCCGATACGGTTGACATCACCGTCAAGGATTATGCGCTGGAAAGCGTGGTTATCACCAACGCTCCCGACTTTGAATTGGTAGTAGGCTCCAGCCTGCGGCTGCGCACTGAGGTTACTCCCGGCGAAGCAGCGGTAACGATGAGCTACGAAACCTCCAATTCTGAAGTTGCCACTGTGGAAGGCGGTATGCTCTCTATCGTTGGTGTGGGCGAAGCCACCATTACCGTGAAGGCTACCAAGCTGGCGGATGAGAATGAATCGGTCAGCACCACCTTGAAGGTCACCGCAGTGGAACAGGGTGATCTGGTAGCAGATTACCAGTTTAACGGCAATCTGACTAACGACGCCAACAAACTTCAGGAAGGTTCTTACCAGACCACGACGCAAGGCGACTTGGCTGTGGATCCGGAAACCGGAACCATTACCTTCAACTACTCTTCCGGCACCGGTTCTGCTAACCGGGTCCAGATGGAAAACCCGCTGAAGGGCAAGGATCTGTCTGAAACCGGCTTTACAGTTGCTGTGAAATTGGATCCCACTGCTGGAACAATCAACCAGTACGAAGGTATCTGGGGCTTTGACGACGGCGCAGGCTTCTTTGGCTTGGGCGGCAACGGTCAGCTGTGGTTCAACGATTACAATGGCAACTATTATGACTTCATCGAAACCGCTGGAAACATTACTGCCAACGACGGTATGGAACTGATTACTGTCACGGTAGATCCGGTTGCAGATCAGATTCATTTCTACAAAGATTCTACCCTGATTGAAACGGTTGAATCTACTTGGGTGGATGCTATCTGCACCCACGTTTCCAACATGAACTACTTTAATCTGGGTTGCGCCGCTACCGTATACTGGGGTACTGCAGGCTTTACCTGCGATTACCTCCAGGTCTATCAGCGGCAGCTCACTGATATGGAAGTGGGTTATCTGGCTACGACCGGCAGCATTGACGAACCGGACACCGTAGATAAAAACGCTCTGATCACCATGGTGACCGAAGCTGCCATGATCGACGGTTCCACCTATACCCAGTCCAGCTGGACTCCCTTCATCGAAGCTTTGGAGGCAGCTGCCGCTGTCATCGAAAACGGACAGGCAACCAACCAGGATGTACTGACTGCCCAGAACAATCTGAATGCAGCTATGGAAGGCCTGGATGTGTACGCACCCATCAGCACTCCGGAAGTGGATGTGGAATACAGCTTCAACGGTACCTTGGATGCTACGACTGGTGCTGCTGCTGCGGCAGAGTTGACCGGCAACAAGGTTTACGTTGGAACTGACACCACCCCTGCAGCACCGGTTACCGCAGAAAAAGCGACCTTCGCCGCTGGTCCGGAAGAAGGTATCCAGGCTGTTCAGCTCAGTCCCACTTTGGGTTACGGCTTGAAGCTGGATCTGCCTGTCACCGATAATACCTTTACCGTAAGCTTTGATGTGTCTTATGCTGCACTGAGCACTAGCTCTGCGACTATGCTGATTGCCAACGATACCTTGGATCAGTACTGGAGCAGCATTGGCCAGGGCTGGAAGACCACCATTGAGGAAACTCCCATGATCTGGAGCCGCGATCAGGCGAGCGACCAATGGATGGATTTGGTGTCCAGCAATGCAGGCATGGCGCTTGACGAATTTGCAACCATTACCGCGGTCTTTGATAACGGAACCGGTTACCTGTACGTCAACGGTACTCTGGTAGGGACCGGCCTTGTGCCCACCGGTTACGGCGTGGATACCGAAGTGTATCTGGGCGTCAACGCTTGGGACGCCATTCCCAGCGCCAGCATTGCCAATGTTCAGTTCTACGACGAAGCTTTGGTGGCGCAGCAGGTGGCCTATGTGGTCAACGGCACGGAAATCGTTTACGACGAAACTCCCGCTGAAATCACTCCTATCACCGGCGACGAATTGACTGCTACTCAGGATGTGGTGCAGCAAGCTATTTCTACCGCCCAAAAGTGGACCGGCGATCAGCAAGACGCCCGGTACACCCTGCTCACCGCTCTGAATGAACTGGTGGCAGCTGGTGATGTAACCAAGATTACTTCTGAACAGGCAGCCGCGCTGCGGGCCGCCCTCAGCAACGTATTGGATTCCATGACGGTGCTGGGCGACAAGAACGGCGACGGTGTATTGAATGTTTTGGACGTTATGTGCTTGGCTCAATATGTGGTGGGCAGCGCTTCCAACATTGACGATGCCGACGTGAATGGCGACGGCGAAGTCAACTTGCTGGATGTAATGTACCTGGCACAGGTGGTCAACGGCACCTTGGAGTATCCGGAAGAATCGGTAAGCGAATAATCGCTGCTTCTTACAAATTCATCTTTTGAGTTTGGGTTCGCCTCTCTGAAAAGGGGGGCGAACTTTTTTCTTTGCCGAAACATTGACAAGCTGGGCGGCAGCAGGTATAATATATCTGTTGCCGGAGTGGCGGAATTGGCAGACGCCCGGGACTTAAAATCCCGTGGGCAGTAATGCCCGTGCCGGTTCGACCCCGGTCTCCGGCACCAAAGCCGTCGTGGATAACCTTCACGGCGGTTTTTTGTTTGAAAAAGGAGAGGATGGCGGTGAAGCGCTGCATGGTAGCTGCCGGAATGGTCTAATAGAAACAAATGAAGGAGAATTTTTATGACGATTCCGGCAAAAAAATGGTATCCCCACCCGGGGGATACGCAAACAATTTATCTGCGCCAGGCCATCACTGACCCGGCGATTTCGGTGGGAGAGTACACCATTTACAACGACTTCATACAGGATCCCGCCGGATTTGAAAAGAACAATGTACTGTACCATTACCCCATCCACCGAGAACAGTTGGTCATTGGGAAATTCTGTTCTATTGCCTGTGGAGCTAAGTTTTTGTTTAATTGCGCCAACCATGCTCTAAATTCTCTATCTACCTATACCTTTCCTCTGTTTTACCAAGAATGGGGCCTGGATAAAGAGAACATCACCCAAGCCTGGAACAACAAAGGAGATATTGTCCTGGGTAACGACGTTTGGATTGGATTTGAAGCGGTGATTTTGGCCGGAGTGACCATTGGGGATGGCGCTATCGTAGGCGCCAGAGCGGTGGTGACCAAAGATGTTCCGCCCTACACCATCGTGGGCGGTGTGCCGGCGAAGTCTATTCGCAAGCGGTTTTCACAGGAAGTCATCACCCGGCTGGAAAAACTCCGGTGGTGGGATTGGCCGGAAAATCGGATTCGGCAGAACATCCACGCCATACAAGCCGGAAACTTGGAACAGTTAGAGGAGTTTGCCGTACAGCATAGGGTGGATGCCGGCTGAGAAAGGAGCTGTTATGGATCGTTTTTTACAGTCTTGGTTGGAAGCCTATCAAGCTGCCGTCCAGGAGCGGTTTGCTGGACGGATTTGGTTTTTGGGCTTGCAGGGCAGTTACGCTCGAGGAGAAGCAACTGCGGAAAGCGACATTGATCCGGTGTTAATTTTGGATCGGGCTGATACCGCGGATCTGCTGGCCTACAGCGAGCTGCTGGATCAGCTGCCGGAACGGGAAAAGTGCTGCGGGTTTTGCGCCGGCAAGGAAGAGCTGCTGCACTGGGAACCTTGGGACTTGTTTCAGCTGTACTACGACACCAAACCGATCCTGGGCACTTTGGACCCACTGTTGGAACGAATTGGACCAAAGGATGTGGAACAGGCAGTGCATCTGTCTGCCTGCAACCTCTACCACCTTTGTGCGCACAATTTAATTCATGAAAAAGATGAGTCGATCCTGCGCCAAGGGTACAAAGCGGCGGTGTTTTCCCTTTCCGCTGTTGATTATCTGCGGCAAGGCAGCTACTGCGCTCACAAACAACAGTTGAAAAATCGCTTGGAAGGGCTGGATCGAGCACTTTTGGAGGAGGCAATCGCTCTGCGGCAGAAGGATGCACTGTCCAGAGATGAATGGATCCGGCTTTCGGATCTGCTGCTTCGATGGGCTTCAAATCGGATCTGTTTGAATGTGGGTCCGATACGTCCTTAAGTGAACAATCTGTCTAGGAAAATCTTGCGGCAAACAAAAAGGTCCCCCGCTTCTGTGATGAGGCAGGGGATTCTTGCGCTAGAGTGTCTTTTTTAGAAAATGGATTCGGCGGCGGACACTTTGCTGGGTTATAGGGGAATTTAGGCAGAAATCATAACCGTGGATGGTACCCTTGGTTTCATAAAGGGTCACATGGCCGCCATGCCGTTCCAGTCGCTGAGCATAAAGCAGACCTTCGTCGTGCAGGCAGTCAAATTCCGCAGTTTCCAGATAGGTGGGTGGAATTTTGCTGGGCAAAGGCGCGGTCATGGGAGAAGCGTCTTGTTGCTTCCAAGGGTCAGTTCCCGCCAGATACCAATCCCACATTTTGGCATTGTTTTTGCTGTTCCACATAGGGGTATCCTGATATTGACGAATGGAATTGGTGTTTTGCGCTGCATCCAGCACAGGGTAAAGTAACATCTGGCCTTTTGGAGGAGGGAGATTTTCCCAATCTTCATTTACCACATAGGCAGCCAATGCGGCACCGGCGCTGTCTCCCGCCACTAGAATTCGGTGCGGGTCAATGCCAAGCTGAGGCCCAGATGAAGCTAAAAAGTGGTAACAGTACAGAGCATCTTCCTTAGCGGCAGGATAGGGGTAATTTGGCAGCAGATGATAGTCGGGAAATAACACCTTGCATCCAGCTTCCTTGGCATAGAGCATAGCCAGCTTTTTGTGATAGGGAGCCGCCCGGTAACCAAACCCTCCTCCGTGAAACAGCAGCAGGCAGGGCGAAAGGTCGGAATAGCTTTTAGGGGAAAAGAGGGTGGCGGGCATGGGAAGATCTTGAAATCCTGTGAGCAGGAGATGGGTGGCAGTGAGGGCTTTATCCACAGGGATGCAACTCAACAGCAGTTTTTGTACCGGCCCTGCCAGACGAAACAGCAGCTTAGAATATGGCATTTTGCGGTTGATCCATTTGAAATCCGAGGAGATGGAATAATTGATCATGGCTACAACTCCCAATCATGATAAGCTCCAACGTGAAGAGAAGAAATTCAATGCAGATAAAAGAAAAAGACAAGTCATTTCGACTTGTCTCGCTCTTGGTACGCCAGAAGGGATTCGAACCCCCGACCTTTTGGTTCGTAGCCAAACACTCTATCCAACTGAGCTACTGGCGCACACTTTATCGTAGTTCTTTTCAGAACATTGTTTAGTATACCATTGACGAGAGGGTTTGTCAATACTTTTTTTTCGAAAAGATGAATTTTTCCCTGGAATCCTTTACAGTTTGGACTCGATCCTGTATAATTTTCCATGAGGACACATATTTATCATTTTGCGGACCAAATGCTTTGGAAAGGGAGGGCAAAGGATTGAGTTTCAAACGGACAACGGTATTGCGCACAGCAAACCAGCTAGGCCTGTTACTGGTGGGTTTAGGGCTGATTGCCGGAGGGGTGCTGCTGCTGGTGATCCAAGATATTTTGGTGTTGTCTGCCTCTTATTTGTTGGGCGCGGCGCTGGTAGTCATTGGGGTGGCCGGTATCGTCAGCTGGTTTCTACACCAAGGACGGAAGTGGTTTGAGTTGTTGTGGCTGTTTTTGTGCATTCCCTTTGGGGTGTTGATTATCTTTAATACTGTTATCCCCTTGACTATTGTGGTGATCTTCTTTGGGTTGTACCTGCTGCTGACCGGGGTGATCAAGGCCATTGACGCCGTACTGCTGTGGCAGGAGGAGAAAACCGGCTTTTTGCTTTCCACTCTTCAAAGTCTGCTGTTTTTAAGCGTAGGGGTGATCCTGCTCATTGCTCCCTGGGAGCATATTTCGGTGGTATTTACCATTTTGGCCATCTACTTGTTGATTTTCGGAGGCTTTCAGTTGGCCCAAGCCATTGACGAACTGATTCCCAATAAGACAAAACAAAAGGTGCGGCGGCATATCCGGTTCCCTTTGCCTGCCATTATGGAAGCGTTGGTACCCTTTACGGTGCAGTGCCGTGTGAACCGCTACTTGGCCCGGGCTCAGACTTTCGACGAGCTGAAAGAGGAAATTCCGCCGCGGCAAGAAGGGGAGCCTGGCTTGGAGGTATTCATCCACGTGGCGGATGGAGGGGGGAACGCCATCGGCCATTGCGACATTTGCTTTGAAGGGAAAATGTACGCCTACGGCAGCTACGATGAAGCAGCCCAGCATTTGGGCATTGCTCCGGGGGTACTGATCGTCTCCAAAAAAGAGGAATATCTGCCTTTTACTTCCGGCTATGCTCATACCACTATTTTTGGCTTTGGCCTGCGGCTGACTTCGGAACAAAAAGACAAAGTGCGGAGCAGATTACAGGAGATCATGTCCAACACTTACCGCTGGTATCCGCCCTACCAACAGGCTTTGGAATTGGACCCCAAAGCGAATCTGGAGGACTTTACCGATTATCCCAGCCGGTTGAGTGTTTGCACCCAGACTAAAATGTATAAATTCAGCAAAAGCAAGTATAAGCATTATTTCCTCTTTACCACCAACTGCGCCATGCTGGCCTTGGATGTGTTGGGCAAAATGGGGTTGGATGTGCTGAATTTCAATGGCATTCTTTCCCCCGGCACCATCTATGACTTTTTGGAAACGGAATATTTAAATCGAGGCGGCTTGGTGATCCAGCGAAACATTTACCGCATGACCCCCAAGGGATTATTGACCACCGATGGAGACAAAAACCACTATACCTATCGTCAGGGCGCTTACCGGAATTTCAACCTAAAGCCGGTGATCAACATGGATCGTTGGCGTAGCCAACATGAAAGCGGTACCGAAAAAAGTTGACATACCCTGCCGCTCCCGCTCATACCTATGGAAAAAAACGAGGAGTGAGCCGGATGTTTGTCTGTGCAGTGAAGGCTACCTGGAAACGGGTGGCGGTGATCTTATTGGTGGCAGCGGCCATCATTGGGCTGCTGGTAGTGCTGCTGGGAGGCTGCCAGTCCCCGGCAGAGGAGGAAGGGGCGGCACCTGAGCCCATCCGGCTGACCACTGTCACTGAAATGGTGGAGTGGCTGGCGGGAGAGGGGATTGAGGTAGATCCGGACAGCTTGGTTCAGGATACCGTCACTATCCCGCAGCCCTTTGATGACATTTACACCCAGTACAACCAGTTACAGCTGGAAGCGGGGTTTGATTTGACTCCGTATCAGGGAATTACCGTGGATCGAAGCTGTTTCACTGTATTGAATTACCCTAACCAGGAAGAAGGAGTGCTGGTGCATCTGCTCTGTTGGGAAGGGGAGCTGATTGGCGGAGATTTGTGTTCCGTGCGGCTGGATGGGTTCCTTACTGGGTTGATTATGCCAGAAGGATAATACGACTTGAGAATTTTAGACGGAAAATTACAAATAGGATTTGACGAAAGTTTTTAAACTGACTGGGAATGAAAAGATTTCCGGCAGAGAGGATACTATTAGTAAAATATCTGTTAAAAAGTACAGGGAGGAAAATGATGGAGCT
>DXWR01000177.1 GCA_019416775.1 Oscillospiraceae bacterium
GTTATGGATTTAAAATATTTGGAATTGCTGGCCAAGGAATATCCCTCTGCCGAAGCAGTTTCCACCGAGATCATCAATCTCAGCGCCATTCGCAGTTTGCCAAAAGGCACCGAGTATTTTTTCAGTGATCTGCACGGAGAATACGAAGCCTTTCTGCACCTGCTCAAAAGCGCTTCCGGCATGATCCTTTCCAAGATCGACCTGATCTTTGGCAAAACATTAAATACCAGCTCCCGTGAAGAACTGGCATCCTTGATTTACTATCCGGAGCAGCGGATGAAGCTGCTGCGGGCGGACGATCAATTAGACGATGAATGGCGCAAGCTCACCATTTACCGCTTGATTCAGGTGTGTGAAGCTGTTTCTGCAAAGTACACCCGTTCCCGGGTGCGCAAGCGGATGCCTCAAGAGTTTTCCTACGTGTTGGATGAGCTGCTCAACGTCACCGAGGACATCAACAAGGATTTTTATTACGAGGAAATCATCCATTCCATCCTGGACACCGGCATTGCGGACAGCTTTATCACCGCGCTCTGCCATTTGATTCAGAGCCTTTCCATTGATCAGCTCCACATCATCGGGGACATCTTCGACCGAGGTCCCCGGGCCGACATTATCATGGATGAACTAATCCGATTCAAAAACGTGGACATTCAATGGGGCAACCACGATATTTCCTGGATGGGCGCCGCCTCCGGCAACCGGGCGCTGATGGCCAACGTAGTGCGGATTGCCACCAGCTACAACAGTTTTGACCAACTGGAAGATGGTTACGGCATCAATCTGCGGGCCCTGTCGGAATTTGCCGGCCGGGTATACCACGACGACCCCTGCTCCTACTTTGCTCCCCACACTCTGGATCGGAACAAATATGATCCGGTTGGATTGAATTTGGCGGCCAAGATGCACAAAGCCATTGCTGTCATCCAGTTTAAACTGGAAGGCCAGCTGCTGGCCCGCCACCCGGAATACAACCTGACCCGGCATATTGGATTGAACAATGTCAATTTCCAGGATATGACCGTGAATATTGAAGGAAAGAATTACCCCATGCGGGACACCTACCTCCCCACCATTGACCCCAAAGATCCCTGCAAACTGACCAAGGAGGAAGGGGCACTGATGGATGTACTGGCCGCTTCTTTTGAGCACAGTGAAAAGCTGCAAAAGCACATCAAGTTCCTCTATTCTCACGGCTCCATGTACCGCACCTACAACAACAACCTGATGTACCACGGCTGCATCCCTATGGATGAACAGGGCAATTTCCGCAGCTACACCTTCACCGAAGGCAGCTATTCCGGCAAAGCCATGCTGGACTACATCAACAAAATTGCATCCCGGGCCTATTACGGCGGCTGCTCTAGGGAAAAGCAGCAATGCGCCATCGACTTTATGTGGTATCTCTGGTGCGGCCAGGATTCCCCCTTGTACGGCAAAGATAAAATGACTGCCTTTGAGCACTACTTCATCGAAGATAAGTCCACCTACAAAGAAACCTATGACCCCTACTACCGTCTGAACAATCAGGTAGAGATCTGCGACAAGATCCTCAAGGAATTTGGATTGGACCCCACCCACGGCCACATTATCAACGGCCATGTCCCAGTGAAAAAGATTGACGGCGACAGTCCCATCAAGGCAGGAGGCAAGCTGTTCGTTATCGACGGCGGTATCTCCAAGGCCTATCAGTCCCGCACCGGCATTGCAGGATACACCCTGATTTACGACTCCCACAGCCTGCGGTTGGCAGAGCACCGTCCCTTCCACCGCAACGAGCGGGAAAACACGCCGGATGTGCAGGTGGTAGAAAAGATGCCCCAACGGGTGAACATTGCCGACACCGACAACGGCAAGGCCATTGCGGAAGAGATTGAAGATCTCCGACAATTGCTGAAAGCCTACCGGGAAGGCGTGATTCAAGAAGGAATCGGCCGTCCCTATCGGTATCGCTGATTCAAATGAAGCAGACAAAAGCAGAAGGAACCGTTGTAAAAGCGGTTCCTTTTTTGCAGCTATTTTTCTTGGAATTACAAGGCTTGTTCCGGCACGGGAGTCGAAGCGATTTGGGGATTGGCTTTGACTTCTTTCAGCTTTAGGGTGCGCACCGCATTGAGGATGGCCAACAAACACACTCCCACATCGGCAAACACAGCCAGCCACATATTCACCATGCCAAACACACTGAGCAGCAGCACCACCACTTTAATGACCAAAGCAAAGACGATGTTTTCCTTCACAATGGTCATGGTGCGCCGGGCGTGGGCAATGGCATTGGCCACCTGGGAAGGTTCATCAGTCATAATCACCACATCGGCAGCCTCCATGGCAGCGCCGCTGCCCACGCCGCCCATGGCAATGCCTACGTCAGCTCTGGCCAACACCGGAGCGTCATTGATGCCATCCCCCACAAAAGCCACCGCTCCTTTTTCCTGTTCCATCAACGCTTCCAGGTGGGCCAGCTTATCCTGGGGAAGCAGCTGGCAATATACCTGATCCATTCCCAGCCGGGCGGCCACCCGTTTTCCTACCGATTCCCGGTCTCCCGTGAGCATTACCGTTTGACGGATGCCCAGGGTATGGAACCGGCGGATGGCCTCAGCGGCATCGGGCTTGATTTGATCTTCCAGCACCACTGCCCCCAAATACTTCCCGTCCACCGCCACCAACACAGCAGTTTCCCGGGGAAGGTATTCCGGCAAAGCAACCTGATGCTCCTCCAACAATTTCAGATTTCCGCAAAGGACCTGTTCTCCGGTGGACAAGGTCACTTCAACTCCCCGTCCGGGATGTTCCTGCACCTGTTGCGCAGGGAGAATGGTTCCTTTATAAGCAGCAGCCACCGACTGTGCCATAGGGTGGTTGGAACAGGCTTCCGCTGCCGCCCCATAAGCCAGAAGAGTATCCTCTTCCACCCCCGGCTGAGGCAGCAATTTGCTCACCGAAAAGCTTCCCTTGGTGAGGGTGCCGGTTTTGTCCAACACCACCGTATCCACCTTGGCCAAGGCTTCCAGATAGTTGCTTCCCTTCACCAAAATACCCTTTCGGGAAGCGCCGCCAATGCCTCCAAAGAAACTCAGCGGCACCGAAATCACCAAAGCACAAGGACAGCTGACCACCAAGAACACCAAGGCACGATACACCCAGTCCTGCCACTGCGCGGGGAACAACAAGGAAGGGATCAGCCCCAGCAGTGCAGCCAAAATCACCACAATTGGAGTGTAGTACTTTGCAAACCGGCTGATGAACTCCTGACTTTTGGCTTTGCGGCTGGAGGCGTGCTCCACCATTTCCAAAATCTTGCTGACGGTGGAGTCGGCATAAAGGCTCTCTACCTTTAGGATCAACTGCCCGTCCCCATTGATGCTGCCGCTGAGCACCCGGCTGCCGGGCTCTACCTCCACCGGCATGGATTCTCCGGTGAGCGCTTTGGTGTCCAGTTGGGAAATACCGCTTTCCACCACCCCGTCCAGAGGAACCTTATCCCCGGGACGGATACGAATCCGCTGTCCGACCTGGACCTGGGCAGGGGACACGGTAACCACCCCGGTATCGGTGATAAGCTGAGCGGATTCCGGACGAATGTCCATCAAATCGGCAATGGATTTCCGGGATTTTTCCACCGCCAGGTCCTGGCAGAATTCTCCGATTTGATAGAGCACCATGACCAGCACGCCCTCCATATGCTCCCCAATGGCAAAGGCCCCCAGAGACGCAATGGACATCAACAAATTCTCATCGAAGATCTGGCCGTGACGGATGTTTTTCACGCTCTGCCACAAAATGTCATAGCCGCTGAGCAGATAAGCTGCCGCCATCACCGCCAGGCTGATCCACCCCGGCACCTGGGTCCAGACATTTTCTAATAGGATACCAATGGCTGCCAACACCACCGCCCCGCCGATCCGAAGGAAAAAGGGTTTTTGGGAGCTTTTTGCAGCTTCCTGAGGAGAGGGTTTACAGCTCCCGGAGCTGTCCTTGGAATCCGGCTCCAAAATGGTCATTTCCGGCTCCACCTGTTTGGCGCATTGCCGGACTGCTTCCAATGCTTGCGATGAGGTATACCCCTCTGCAGGAGTTAAATACAGCTTCGATGCGGCAAAATCCAGATTGACCTCTTCCGTTTCCTGAAGTTTTGCAATGGCCCGCTCCACCTTTTCCGCACAGTTCGGGCAATCCAAACCCTGAATAATATAGCAACTGGCATCCATTCTTCTATCCTCCTACTCCTGTACGTGCTCCAATCCTTGATTGAAAATGGTGACGATATGATCATCTGCTAATGAATAGTACACCGTTTTCCCCTCCCGGCGGTACTTCACTAGGCCAGCCTGTTTCAACACCCGCAGCTGATGGGAAATAGCGGATTGGGTCATTCCCAACAAGTCTGCAATGTCACAAACGCACATTTCACTTTCAAACAGCACATATAAAATCTTGATCCGGGTGCTGTCTCCGAACACCTTAAACAATTCGGCCACATCATACAGCACTTCATCCTGGGGGATCCGGGGTTTCACCGCATCCACAATCTGCCGGTGAACGCAAAGCTGATCACACTGCTCGCATTGTTCCGGTTCACTGCATGGTTTCATCCAATCGCTTCCTTTCTGTATTATCATATGAGCATTTGTTCATATGTTCTGATTGTAATATAGCACTTCCGGCATACGTTGTCAATAGCTTTTTCCCTTTTTTGAAAAAAAGCATGAAATCCCCCAAAACCGCTTATACATGAAATCAGCGGGGAGGGATGAAGATGAAACGGCAGTCCATGATCAGCGGCGCCATGGTGCTGGCGGTTGGAATGCTTCTGGTCAAACTGCTGGGACTACTATGCAAAATCCCCCTGTCCCGTATTTTGGGGACTGCAGGGATGGGATACTTTTCCGCTTCCTACACCCTGTTTACCGCCGTTTACGGCCTTACCGTCACCGGTCTCACCGGAGCAGCCAGCCAATGCACCGCGTCCCTGATGGCCCAAGGCCGGTACGGCGACTGCAAAAAACTATTGGCTGGTTCAGTGAAATGGTACACCTTAACCGGACTGGCAGGATGCCTATTGCTGGTGGGGCTAGCCCCAATGCTCTGCGCCTTGATCCACAGCCCCAAAAGCCAACCCGGCCTATGGATGATCGCCCCCGCCGTACTGTTTTCCTGTTTGGCAGCGGCACTGCGAGGACACTTTGAAGGCACCCGCAATATGACCCCCACCTCTTTGTCTCAGGTAGCGGAAGCCGGGGTGAAGCTGATCTGTTCGGTAGGGATGTCCATGGGGGTGCTGTGGTGGGGCGAGCGGGAGTTTGCGCGCACCGGTGAAGTGCTAGGTCAATCTGCCTCCAACTGGGAGGAAGCCCAAGCCATTCTCCTTCCCTGGGCCAGCGCCGCTGCTTTGCTGGGGATCACCTTAAGCACTCTGGCCGGGACAATCGTATTGGCGCTGCTGCTGAAACATCAGCCTCCGGTCACCTCTTTTTTGGCCAAGCAAGCGCCCCCGACCCTGAAACAAAGCCAGCAAATTCGTCAGCTTTGGAAACTGGCACTGCCCATCACCTTCAGCAGTGTTATTACCAGCGTCACCTCTCTCATCGACCTGTTTACCATCCCTTCCGGGGTAAGGCGGGCCGCAGCGGCAGCGCCCCAACTCTACCTTTCCTTGAGCCAAACCCTGGAGCCGGGGCAGCAGCTTTCCGAATTGCTTTACGGCGCCTACACCATGGCTTTGGCGGTGTTTCATCTGGTGCCTTCCTTTACCGGTTTATTGGGAAAAACCGCCCTGCCTGCCATTACCGAAAGCCGAATGGGACAGAAACCCCACTCCATCGGGCGGCAGTTGAAGCTGGTGGTGGGGGGATCCGCCCTCATTTGCATCCCGGCGGGATTGGCAATGGGATTTGCCGCCCCTTTGATGACCCATATTCTCTACGGCGCTCAAGACGGTTGGCAGGTCATCGCCCAAACCATGACGCTGCTGGCCCCGGGAGCGGTGTGCTGCGGGCTGGCGGTGCCGCTGTACAGCGTGCTCCAAGGACTGGGCCGGGCGGATCTGCCGGTGTGGTTTTTGCTCATCGGCAGCGGGGTCAAGATGGCGGGAAATCTGGTTCTGATCCCCCTGCCCCAGCTGGGGCTTTCCGGCGCCGCCATTGCCACCGATCTGTGCTACGCTTTGGTGCTGGGGTGCTGTTTCTGGGCTGTGTGGCGGGAAAAGCGGAAGTTGGAAGCAAAGAAATCCCCCACCCAATAAAGGATGGGGGAAATTTCAACTTTGCTTTTTCTTGTTTCGACGCCGCCAAATCAACACAGCAGCAGCACAGACGACAACCGCCCCAGCGCCCACGCCGCACCAGAGCAGAATCGTCTGGACGCTTGGCCCCTGCCGCTGGACAATGCCGGGGACGACCTGGGGCAAGCCTCCAATCACCCGATCCGTCCCTTCGGGCAGTTCCAGTTCCTGAAGAGGTGGGAGATAGTAAAAGGATTCCGAATTGGCTGCCACCTGCCGAAAATCAAAAACGCCTGCTTCCGGCTGGGTGCCTGGAACGGCAATCCGTTGCAGATAGGCCGCATCACCATGTACCTCAGCCTGTGTGACCATAACCATGGTATCAATGGTATCCGAACACAACAAACAGGTCATCATTCCTGCGCCGTTGCCCACAAACAGCGCCTGGGAAACCTCTTTGGAGGAGGCATCCAATCCGGCCTGCACGGCGGCATCGTATCCTCCAACCCCTTCCGGCAAAATCACCTGCAGAGAAGAAATTTCCCAATGAGACGGCGCTCCCAGTACTTCACTGCTTTGATCCAACGTAATGGATACTGTGTCCTCCTCTAGGAAAATATAGCCGATCCACTGGGCGTATTCCGAGGATAAAAGAGTCAATAAATCCTCGGTTTTGGTAAGATTAAAAATATTTTCTTGCGTCATATATAATCTGTCTCTTATACACATC
>DXWR01000178.1 GCA_019416775.1 Oscillospiraceae bacterium
TTTGAATATCGGTGCTGAGCTGGCCGCCGGGCAGAGTGGTATCCCCTAAAAACCGAGTGCTCATCAAGGTTCTGCCGGCAATCGCAATGGCTCCCAGCAGTAAAAGCAGGATGGCTACAATTAAAATGATCTTTTCTGAGATCTTCCAGTGCTTCTTTGCAGCAGCACCTGTCTTTTTGATCTGCTTTCTACCCATGAGTGATCCTCCTTGAACACCGCAACGAAAATCCAGCCCGGTTCCCGATTACAGGCCACAGTACTGATTGTACGCCTGAATGGTGGTATCGGGAAGCAGGCACTCGTCTTTGACTAAGTACGTAATGGTGTGCTTGAGCATCGCCTTCATGCAGCCGTCCAAATCCTCAAAGGCCAGCTTGCGAAATTCTTCCACCCCGGGATAACTTCGGTCTTTGGAAATTGCATCCGCCAGGTAAACAATCTTTTCTTCCGGACTCATGCCGGCTCTGGCCACAGTATGGTAGCGAATGGCGTTGAGCACCGTCTCATCGGTGATGCCCAAAGTCTTTTCGGCATAGATGGCTCCGGTATAGGCATGATACAGGGGCGGGCTTTTCAGCACAACCATATCAGACATTATACCAGATGCTTCGAGCATTTGCAACTGTTTTCCCCGTTCCATTTCCTTGGTGATGTCGTGGAGCAGAGCAGCAATTTCACACCGTCGGACATCAGCTCCGTACTGCTTAGCCAGCTTCACGGCCGTCTCCCGGACATTCAGCACATGGCGGCACCGTTTGTTGGACAGAGTGGTTTGCACCAGCGCTTCCAATTCCGAAATGGATACCTCTTCCATTTTCATGATTCTGCTTTCTCCTTCCTTTGATATAGGCCGTGGCGTTGAATATAGTCCGCCACGCCTTTGGGCACCCAGGGGGTGATCTCTTCTCCTCGGGCCGCCATTTCCCGCAGCTTTGTAGAGCTGATCTCCACCGGGGAAAAATCCACCAGATGGATTTGGGAATATTGGGGCAGAACACTGCGGCAGTATGCCTCCAGCTCCCGGCGCTGTGTTTGGGTTCTGGCCCCGGCCAGCAGGGTCACATTCTCCAGAATGCTCGAATACTCTTTCCAGCGATGGAAACACAGCAGCATATCCCCGCCCACAATCAAAAACAGATTCTGATCCGGGTACTGTTTCTTGACCGCCAGCACCGTGCGGATGGTGTAATTGATCCCCCCCAAGCGCTGTTCCAAATCACTGGCCTCTGCTTTGGGGATCTCTTTGGCGGCAATTTGACAGAGGGCAAAGCGGTGAAAAAAAGGGGTCTTCCCGGTGTTGTCCCGGTGGGGGGATTCTCCGGTGGGGAGCAGCAGCAAACGGTCTGCCCCGCAGTCTTCCAGGCAGGCCCGGCACAGGGCCAGATGGCCGTTGTGAATGGGGTCAAAACTGCCGCCGTACATGGCGATGCTCATGGCAGATCGTACTGGATGTTTTGGGGATTGCGCAAAAACAACACCGCCCGGCTCCCGATCACCGACACCACGCTGGCGCCGGTGGCTTCCGCCAAGGCTTGGGCAGCTTCTTTGGGGGTAAAGGGACAGGTTTCCAGCACCCGGATTTTAATCAGTTCCCGGGCTTTCAGCGCATCCTTTCCCTGCACCACCACCGTATCGGTGATACCGCTTTTGCCGATCTGCAAAATAGTTTCCATCTGGTTGGAGGCGCTTCGCAAAAACGCCCGCTGTTTACTGGTCAGTTCCATGATTTCCTCCTGGATTTATTCCTTCGTTCCTTCTTTGAAAAACTTCTTTAAATATTCCGCCAACTCCGCCATGGCTCTGCCCCGGTGGCTGATCTGATCCTTTTCCTCCCGGGTAATGGTGGCAAAACTGGTGGTGTCATTGAGGTAAAAAATAGGGTCGTACCCAAAGCCGTCCTGGCCCAAAGGTTTCGGCCCAATGTAGCCGGAACATTCCCCGTAAAAGGACACCGGCGGCTGTCCCGGCAAAACCAGCACCATAGAGCAGCAAAATCTTGCGGTGCGCTTTTCTTGGGGCACGCCTTCCAATTCCCGGAGCAGCTTTTCCCAGCGCTGCTGGTCGGTGGCTCCTTCCCCGGCATACCGGGCGGAATACACCCCCGGCGCGCCGCCCAAAGCGTCGACCATCAGGCCGGAATCGTCGGCAATCACCGGCTTTTTCACCGCTTGCGCCACGGCGGTGGCTTTCAGGGCGGCGTTTTCCGAAAAGGTGGCGCCGGTTTCCTCCACATCCTGGGTAAAGCCCGCCTCCTTTGCACTGAGGACCGTATGGCCCAAAGGCTTCAAGATCCGGCGCATCTCCGCCAGCTTTCCTTTATTTTGTGTGGCAATCACAAATTCCATACAGGATCCTCCTCACTTCATGCAGGTTCTTCGGCAAACAGAGCGTCCACAAACTGCTGGGGATCAAAGGGCTGGAGATCGTCGATCTGTTCTCCCACCCCGATATACTTCACCGGCAGCCCCAGTTCTTCCTTGATGGCAATGATGATGCCGCCCCGGGCGGTGCCGTCCAGCTTGGTGAGGACAATGCCGGTGATGCCGGCGGCCTGCATAAACTCCCGGGCCTGGTTGACGGCGTTCTGCCCGGTGGTGGCGTCCAGCACCAGCAGCACTTCCTTGGACGCATCCGGCAGTTCCCGATCGATCACCCGGTTGATTTTACTCAGCTCATCCATCAGGTTCTTTTTGTTGTGAAGCCGGCCGGCGGTGTCGCAGATGATCACATCCGCTTTCCGGGCTTTGGCGGCGGAAATGGTGTCAAACACCACGGCGGCGGGATCCGCCCCTTCTTTGTGCTTGATCAAATCCACCCCGGCCCGATCCGCCCAGATCTGAAGCTGATCGATGGCGGCGGCCCGGAAGGTGTCGGCGGCGCCCAGAATCACCCGGTTACCCTGCTCCTTGAGCTGATAAGCCAACTTGCCGATGGTGGTGGTTTTCCCCACCCCGTTGACGCCGATCACCAAAATCATGGCCGGCTTTTGGGGCAGGTGCAGTTGGCTGTCCCCCTGAAGCATTCCGGCGATAATTTCCTTGAGCATTCCGGTGAGAAGGTTTGGATCTTTACACTTCTCTTCCTTTACTTTCTGCCGCAGCGCTTCCACGATCCGCTCCGAGGTAAGGGCGCCGATGTCCGCCATGATCAACGTCTCTTCCAATTCTTCATAGAGCTCCTCGTCGATGCTCTGGAAGGAATGGAATACCTGGCTGACCCCGCCCAGAATGGACTGCCGGGTTTTTTGCAGGCCCGACTTGATTTTTTGAAAAATACCCATAATTCGGTTCCTTTCTGAATCCGATTTGTAATATCAATGAAATATAATACAGTTCGTCATGCGGTTTGGCTCTGTCCCGCCACTTCGGATACGTCCAGCTTCAGCAGCTTGGACACGCCCTTCTCCTGCATGGTGACGCCGTAAAGCACGTCCGCTTCTTCCATGGTGCCCCGGCGGTGGGTAATGGCGATGAACTGGGTTTTATCGCTCATGATCCGGAGATATTCCGCATACCGGGCCACGTTGACGTCGTCCAGCGCCTGTCTCTTATACACATCTGA
>DXWR01000179.1 GCA_019416775.1 Oscillospiraceae bacterium
ACCACGCCCACAAGGAGCTGAGCGCCGACGAGGTGTTCTCCATCTTCCGCAGGGAGTACTGCCATGTGGAAGGCGCTGTGACCCTGGGGGATTACCACTTCCGCCGTCACGGAGAGGACATCACCGTGGATCTGACCTTGGAGGAAAAAGGGGTGCGCCGCACCGCCACCGCTTCCGGCAACGGACGGTTGGATGCAGTGAGCAACGCTGCCAAAGAGATCCTGGGAATGGACTACACCATTGTAGCCTACACCGAGCACGCCTTGACTCAGTCCAGTAAGAGCCAGGCGGTGGCTTATGTGGGCATTGAGTACCAGGGCACAGTGTATTGGGGCGTGGGAGAGCACAGCGACATCATCGCCGCTTCCATCTATGCTTTGATCAGCGCCATCAATCAGGTGAGAAAGTAAAATTTAGGTCAACCCTATTTAAAGGGTTGCGGGGATGCAAAGGGCAGAGCCCCTGCAAAGAAGCACTGGGTAAGAGACAGGGGAACTGCCTTCCAGTTAGCAGATGCTTCGTCCCCATCCGGGATAGGGTGAATTTCAAAATATTTGATTTTGAAAGAAGGGAAAACCGGAGGAGGTTTTCCCTGGGAACAAGCCGGTTTGTAGGGGAAAAAGCAGTCCGGTAAACGGTTGCCCCCCTCCCTCTGCCTGGCGGCAGTCGTCCGGGGTCGGTTTTAGGTCCGGATACCACTACTCGCCCGGTTTCAGCCACCCCCATTATGATTTACTTTGCACTCGTTTCGCGGAGGCAAGTTGCCTGGTGCGAAATAAAATTGAACAACAATACGTTTGCAGGGGTTTCACCCCTACGACCCCACAACCCTTTTGAAAAAGGCTTGACCGAAAACTTCCAGTTTTGCATATGATCCAATTTCTACAGAAAGGACTGATTCTCATGGGTATGACCATGACTCAAAAAATCTTGGCCGCCCACGCCGGTTTGGACTCTGTCGTCCCCGGCCAGCTCATCCGCGCCAACCTGGACATGGTGCTGGGCAACGACATCACCTCTCCGGTGGCCATCAATGAATTTGAAAAGGCAGGCTTTGACCACGTCTTCCACAAAAGCAAAATCTCTCTGGTGATGGACCACTTCACCCCCAACAAGGACATCAAGGCCGCTCAGCAGTGCAAGCAGGTGCGCACCTTTGCCCGGAAGTACGACATCGACCACTACTTCGACGTGGGACAGATGGGCATCGAGCACGCCCTCCTGCCGGAACAGGGCATTGTGGCCCCCGGTGACTGCATCATCGGCGCCGACAGCCACACCTGCACTTACGGCGCTGTGGGCGCCTTCTCCACCGGGGTGGGTTCCACCGACATGGCCGCCGGCATGGCTACCGGCCAGGCTTGGTTTAAGGTGCCCAGCGCCATCAAGTTTTACCTGACCGGTGAATTACAGGGCTGGGTGTCCGGCAAGGACGTGATCCTGCACATCATCGGCATGATCGGAGTGGATGGCGCTCTGTACAAATCCATGGAGTTCACAGGTCCTGGTTTGAAGAGCCTTTCCATGGACGACCGCCTCTGCATGGCCAATATGGCCATTGAAGCCGGGGCGAAAAACGGCATCTTCGAGGTGGACGACATCACCCTGGCCTACGTCAATCAGCGGGTGAAGCGGGAGTACAAGGTGTACCAGGCCGACGAGGACGCGGAGTACGAGAAGGTCATCGAGATCGATCTGAGCAAGGTTCAGTCCACCGTCTCTTTCCCCCACCTGCCGGACAACACCCGTACTTTCGACCGGATCCCGGACATCGCCATCGACCAGGTGGTGATCGGTTCCTGCACCAACGGCCGGCTGTCCGATTTGGAAGCGGCCTACAAGATCCTCAAAGGCCGGAAGGTGGCTAAGGACGTCCGGGCCATCATCATCCCCGGCACCCAAGCCATCTACCTGGAAGCCTTGAAGCGGGGCTGGCTGGAAGCCTTTATTGAAGCGGGCTGTATCGTTTCCACCCCTACCTGTGGTCCCTGCTTAGGCGGCCATATGGGCATTTTGGCAGAAGGGGAAAAAGCGGTGAGCACCACCAACCGGAACTTTGTGGGCAGGATGGGACACATCACCAGCGAAGTCTACCTGGCCAGCCCGGCAGTGGCGGCGGCAAGCGCTGTGACCGGCAAGATTACTGATCCGGCGACGATTCAGGCAGCGGAATAAGTAAAGTTTTTTGATAAAACTTTTTTTCAAAAAAGTTTTTCCGGGTGTGGGGTGAAACCTCACAAAGGTTTCTATTTTCTTTTCAATCCTGATTCCGCTCAGGCAACTTGCCTCTGCTTTTTGGAAGCAGCTGTACTGATAATGGTGGAAATGCCTGCTGGGCTAGTAGAAAACGGGCGGACAAAAAACAGGCCTGCCCCTGCGTAGAGCAGGCGGGCAGGTCGAGAGTTTGACCATGTTAAACGATTGCCCCCTCCCTCTGCCTGACGGCAGTCGTCCGGGGCCGGTTTGAAAAGCCGGACACCACAACTCGTCCGGTTTCGGTTGCCCCCATTATGATTTACTTTGCGCTGGTTTCGCTGCGGCAAGCTGCCTGGGTGCAAAGAAAATTCTAAATGAAATTTATTGCAGGGGCTTTGCCCCTTGCATCCCCACAAGCCTTTTGAAAAAGGCTTGACCGAAAACTTCCAGTTTTGCACACTATCCAACTTCCAGTGAAAGGACTGATCCTCATGATCGCACAAGGCACCGTCCATAAATACGGCGACAATGTGGATACCGACGTGATTATCCCCGCCCGGTATCTGAACACCTCCGACGCCAAAGAACTGGCCAGCCACTGCATGGTGGACATCGACCCCGATTTCGTGACCCGGGTGAAGCCCGGGGACATTATGGTGGCGGACTACAACTTCGGCTGCGGCTCCTCCCGGGAACACGCCCCCTTGGCCATCAAAACCGCCGGCATCTCCTGCGTCATTGCCAAGACCTTTGCCCGGATCTTCTACCGCAACGCCATCAACATCGGTCTGGCGATTCTGGAATGCCCCGAAGCTACGGAGAACATCTCCGCCGGGGATGAAGTGAAGGTGGACTTCGACACCGGCGTCATCACCGATTTGACCACCGGCCAATCCTTCCAAGCCCAGCCTTTCCCGGACTTTATCAAGGACATCATCGCCAAGGGCGGCTTGATGAATTCCATCAAGGGCTAAGGAGGAGTTTGCTATGGAAAAGAAGATTGCTCTGATTAAGGGAGACGGCATCGGTCCGGAAATCGTGGACCAGGCGGTGCGGGTGCTGGATAAAATCTGCGAAAAGTACGGCCACACCTTCCACTATCAGCGGGTGCTCATGGGAGGCGAGTCCATTGACACCACCGGCCTGCCCCTCACCGACCAGGCTCTGGCGGACGCCAAAGCCAGCGACGCAGTGCTGCTGGGCAGCGTGGGCGGCCCCAAGTGGGACAACCAGCCCGGACACCTTCGCCCGGAAAAGGGCCTGCTCCAAATCCGCAAGGGGTTGGGGCTGTTTGCCAACCTTCGTCCCGCCTACCTTTATCCTCAGCTGAAGGAAGCCTGCCCCCTGCGGGAAGACATCATCGGGGACGGCTTTGACATGATCGTAGTGCGGGAACTCACCGGCGGCTTGTACTTCGGCACCCACGAAACCAACGAGGAAAACGGGGAATTGGTGGCCCACGACGATCTGCGGTACAGCGAAAGCGAGATTCGCCGGATTGCGGTCAAGGGCTTTGAGATTGCCAAGAAGCGCCGCTGCCACGTCACCAGCGTGGAGAAATCCAACGTGTTGGATTCTTCCCGGCTGTGGAAGAAGATCGTCCATGAAGTAGCGGCAGATTACCCGGAAGTAGAGCTCACCGATATGCTGGTGGATAACTGCGCGATGCAGCTGGTGAAGGATCCCAAGCAGTTTGACGTGATCCTCACCGAGAATATGTTCGGGGACATCCTCTCCGACGAAGCCAGCATGGTTACCGGCTCTATCGGTATGCTGTCCAGCGCCAGCCTGAATGAAACCAAGTTCGGCCTCTACGAGCCCAGCCACGGCTCTGCTCCGGACATTGCAGGAAAGGACCTGGCCAACCCCATCGCCACCA
>DXWR01000018.1 GCA_019416775.1 Oscillospiraceae bacterium
ATCCCAAGAAATTCCAGTTTGAAGGGAGGATTCGGCGGCACAAAGCCGGAAAAGGAGACAAAAGGGTTTGCAAAAGTCAGGGGAATTTGGTATGATAAGGACATACATTACTATTTGTAAACGCCGCAGCAAAGGGCGGGAGGAATACCATGCAAAGTTACCATATCTATTTGATTCGCCACGGCATGACCGCGTCCAATCTGGAAGGACGGTTTATCGGGAAAACCGATCTTCCCCTCTGCCCGGAAGGGATTGCCGGATTGGCCTCCCTGATGCAGGAAGGGGAGTACCCGGGCGTGGGATTGGTGTATACCTCGCCGCTGCTGCGCTGCGTCCAGACCGCCCATCTGCTGTACCCGGAAATGGACTTGATTTCCCTGCCGCAGCTGCGGGAGTTTGACTTTGGAGACTTTGAAAATAAAAGTCTGGACCAGCTCAAGGACGATTCCCGCTTTGTCACCTTTATGGAAAATAAGATGAAATCCCCTGCCCCCGGCGGCAGTGAGGGAATGGCCCAGTTTGAAAACAGAGTGATGGAAGGCTTTGAAGTGCTGCTCAAGGACATGATGAAAAAGCAGATCTTCTCCGCTGCGGTGGTCACCCACGGGGGCGTGATTATGACCCTGCTGGGGGGCTGCGGACTGCCACGAACTAAGCCATCTTATTGGAGCTGCCAGCCTGGGGAAGGCTACGGCATTTTACTGAACCTGGCGGTTTGGAGCAACGCCAAGAGCTTTGAAATCGGCGGAAAAATCCCCTATCGGGGGGAACCGGAACAGGAAGCTCAATATCATTTGGTGGATCCGGAGTACATTCGCTCTTTGGATGAAAAAATGGGTGGGGACCGTTCATGAAGCAGGTCTTTACCGAAAGTTTTCGGGCGCTCAAGGAAAATTTCCCCAAATCGGTTTGCCTGTGCTGCATGGAGCTGAGCATGGTGTTCTGCGCGTTGCTGCTGGGTGCTTTGGTCAGCATGGTGAGCAACGACATTGTTGGTATTATAGCAGCGCTTTTGGTTTGGGTGCTGTTTGGTGCCCCGCTCAGCGCCGGGGCCAAGCGGCTGTATTGGCTGAAGGATGCCAAAGGCCGATTTTGGGAGCTGCAGCAGCTTTTCTTTTATTATTCCACCACCCACCGCTATTTTCGCCTGCTTCGCCAAGAGGTGTACCAGTTGATCTGCTGGGTGGGGCTGCTTTTATTCTGCTTTGGCCCTGCATTGAGTTTGCTCTCCGGACTGGTGCCTTTAGGGCGGGAAGGTTTTGGACAGCCCTTTTACGAGGTGCTGATGGCGGTAGTTACTTTATTACTGGCAGCGGGACTGTTGGTATTTTTCTGGTTGGGTTCCAAGTTGTTTTTGGTGCCTTATCTGTTTTTTGAACGCCCGGGACACAGTTATTTGCAGCTATTTGGCATTTCTGCTCGGATTATGAAAGGCCATGCCCGGCATTGGATCCTGCTGCTGGGGGTAGGGATATTAGGGCTGCTGGCCTGCGTTTTAATTGTCCCCATTTTAGTGGTGCTGCCCTATCTGCGGCTGTACAGCCGGGAAGCGGCCCAGCAATGGATGCAGCAATGGTTAAAAGAAAAACAGGCTGTCCATGGCAAAACAGGAGAAAACACGGGAGAAGAAGGAGTGTTTGGAGTTTGAAGGATTGCAGTGAAATCAAGCGGGTGGTAATCAAGGTGGGTACTTCCACCTTGGCCTATTCCACCGGGCTTTTGAATTTGCGGAGAATCCACCAGCTGGTGGAGGTGATCTCCGATTTAAAGAACACTGGTTTGGAAATCGTGCTGGTGTCCTCCGGCGCCATCGGCGTGGGGGCAGGGGAGCTGGGCTTTTCCGGCCGTCCCCACGATATGCCTACCATTCAGGCCTGTGCTTCGGTGGGGCAGTGTGAGCTGATGCAGGTGTATTCCAACTCCTTTTTGGAGTACAACCACCGGGTGAGCCAGGTATTGATGACCCGTTACACCGTGGACCGGGAGATCAGCCGCCGGAATCTGGAGAACACCTTCAACCGGCTGCTGCAGCTCAAGGTGATCCCCATCGTCAATGAAAACGACGCCATCTCCACCGAAGAGATTGAATTCGGCGATAACGACACTTTGTCCGCCATTGTGGGCAAGCTCTGTGAAACCGACCTGCTGGTGATTTTAAGCGACATCGACGGCCTGTTTGATGCGGACCCCCACAAAAACCCGGATGCCAAGCTGATCCCCTATGTGGAGGGCATCACCCCGGAAATCCAAGGCTTGGCAGGAGGGCAGGGAAGCCATCTGGGCACCGGCGGCATGGTCACTAAGATCCATGCGGCAGAAATGGCGCTGGACGCTGGCTTCCCCATGCTGATTATGAACGGAAGCCATCCCGAACAGCTCTACACCATCCTGGACGACCAGCCTGCCGGTACCTGGTTTCAGCCCAGCGCCCAGCAGTGTGAACAGCGGCGGCAGCGACTGAAGAACAAAAGCCGTTATCCCAACGACGGCAATATTATCTTATAAACGGCAAATTAAGGAGGAATTGATATGGCATACGATATTACAGCGGCGGCCCTGGCCGCCAAACAAGCCTCTCAGGCGGCGTCCCTGCTGTCTACCAAGGAGAAAAACGATGCGCTGACGGCCATCAGCCGTGTGCTGGTGGAACAGGCGGACCGTGTGTTGGAAGCCAACGCCATGGATTTGGCACAGGCAAAGGAAAACGGAATGCCCACCGTGATGCAGGACCGTCTGCTGCTGACCAAAGAGCGGATTGAGGGCATTGCCGCTTCGGTGCTGGATGTGGTGAAACTGGAAGACCCGGTGGGCCAGGTGGTAGAGGGATACCGCACGGTCAGCGGGCTGAACATCCAGCGGATCCGGGTGCCCATGGGGGTCATCGGCATCATCTTTGAATCCCGGCCCAACGTCACGGTGGACGCCGCAGCGCTCTGCTTGAAAGCAGGCAGCGCGGTGCTGCTCCGGGGCGGCAAGGAGGCCTACCGCTCCAATCTGGCTTTTGTCCGGCTGATGCAGCAAGCGCTGGAAGAATGCGGCCTGCCCAAAGAACTGATCCAGTTGGTGGAGGACACCAGCCGGGAAACCGCTACCAAAATGATGAAGTTAAACGGCTTGCTGGACGTGCTGATCCCCCGGGGCGGCGCCGGTTTGATCCGCTCCTGCGTGGAAAACGCCACCGTGCCGGTGATTGAGACCGGAACCGGAAACTGCCACATTTATGTGGATGCCACTGCCGATTTGGAGATGGCGGTGAACATTGTGTTTAACGCCAAAACCAGCCGTCCCAGCGTCTGCAATGCGGTGGAAAGCCTGCTGGTGCACCGGGACGTGGCTCAAACCTTCCTGCCCATCTGTCAGAAGAAGCTGGCAGAGAAAAACGTAGAGATCCGGGGCTGCGAAGAGACCTGCAAGATCTTGGGGGATCTGGCGGTGCCCGCTACCGAAGAGGATTACGGCAAGGAATTTTTGGATTACATCATCTCCTGCAAGGTGGTGGGCAGCGTGGAGGAAGCCATCCGGCACATCAACCGTTACTCCACCGGCCACAGTGAGTGCATCGTCACCAAGGATTTGAACAGCGCCGACCAGTTTACCGCAGCGGTGGATTCGGCGGCGGTGTATGTCAACGCTTCCACCCGGTTTACCGACGGCGGCGAGTTTGGATTGGGGGCGGAGATCGGCATCTCCACCCAGAAACTCCACGCCAGAGGTCCCATGGGACTGAAGGAGCTCACCACTGTAAAATATGTGATCCGTGGAAACGGCCAGATCCGGTAAAGGAACCGTTTCTCAGGAAAGGAGAAAGGTTATGGCAAAGCAAGACATTTCGTCCAAACCGGTGCAGCCAGAAACGGCGCCGGCAGAGGCAGCTCAAAAGCGTTCCTTTCGTCCCAGGGCTTTGGTGCTGGGGGTGATCACCCTGCTGTTTGCTTTGGTGGGGCTGGTGACCACGGTGATCTGGCTGGTAGGGCTGATCGGCGACGCTGTGAACAACACCTGGGAAAAACAGGCCTTGGCGGAAGTGGTGGAGCCCTTGGTGATCATCGACGTGCCCGCCTATGAGTCGGTGAACTATCTGGATGAAGTGGAAGTGATCCGGGCCGGGGTGTGGCAGTTTTTGCTGGACCATCCGGACACCTCCGGTTACCAGGAGGATTCCTTCGGCAACATTACCGTGCCCCAGTCGGACATTGAAGCCAGCATCCGCCAGATCTTGGGGGAACACGCCAACATTCACCATCAAAGCGTGGAGGACAGCTATCTCTCCATTGTGTACGACGAGGAAAATCAGGTGTACTACCTTCCCACTACCCCCTCGGTGCTGCCCTATTCCTGCGAGGTGCTGAGCATTTCCAAAAATATGAACATCTACACCTTGGAGGTGGGTTACATCCCCCCGGGACCGTTTTGGGATGTGGGACGGCATCTGGACGAGGAACCCCAGAAAACTATGATCTACACCCTGCAAAAGGTGGATACCGACCAATATGTGGTGCTCAGCGTGGCGTTTCCCACCACCGAATCCACCGTGTCTCAGGTAGAGGCCCAGGAAGGGCTGACCAGCGACACCAACCAGTACAATGACGCCGCCACGGCGGCGCCCATCAGCTGATGAAAACGGTACTGATTACCGGTGCTTCCGGCGGAATCGGGCAGGCCATGGCTTTGGCCTTTGCCCAAAACGGTTATGCCGTGGCGGTGCATTGCCGCAGTCACAAACAGGCAGCCCAGGCGTTAAAGGAACAAATCCTGGCATTGGGGCAGGACTGCCAGGTGTTCTGCGCGGATTTGACCCAGGCGGAACAAGCCAAAACCCTTTGCCGGCAGGTGCTGGACCGGTTCGGCCGGGTGGATGTGCTGGTGAACAACGCCGGGGCGGCGGAGGAAATCCTCTTCTCCGATGTGGAGGAGGATCACTGGGACTACATCCTGGACTGCAACTTAAAATCCGCCTACCGAATGATTCACGGCCTGCTTCCGAACTTTTACCGCCGGCAGGAGGGCGTGATCCTCAACATCTCCTCGGTTTGGGGACAGGTGGGAGCTGCCTGTGAAGCGGTGTATTCCGCCGCCAAAGCGGGGCTCATTGGGTTGACCAAGGCTTTGGCCAAGGAATTGGCGTTAAACGGCATCCGGGTGAACTGCATTGCTCCCGGCGCCATCGACACTCCCATGAATGCCTGCTATACCAAAGAGGAATTGGCGGAATTTTGCAAAACCGTCCCCATGGAACGGCTGGGCAGGCCGGAAGAGGTGGCTGCGGCGGCGGTGTTTTTGGCATCGGATCAGGCCAGCTACATTACCGGCCAGGTGCTGGGCGTCAACGGCGGCATGGTATAAGAAAACAAAACGAAAAGCGTACTGCAAAAGACTGCGGTACGCTTTTTTTGTAGGATTTTTCGGCTTATTCCCGGTACTCTTTCCGGTATTCCCGGGGAGACATCCCCACGATCTTTTTAAAGGCAGTGGAGAAATTATGGCTGTCGGAAAAGCCCATATTGGCGGCAATGGCGGTGATGGGGACATTGGTGTTGGTGAGCTGGCGCTTAGCGATTTCCATTTTTTGCACCAGAATGTAGTGCTTGATGCTTTCCCCGGTCATGGCGGTAAAGAGGGTGGAGAGGTATTTTTCGTTGTACCCCAGATGGGTGGCTACCTGGCTGACCCGGATGTTTTCGTGGATGTGCCAGTTGAGATAGTCCAAAATTTTCCCCTGGAGATC
The DNA here is from genome assembly GCA_019416775.1 of Oscillospiraceae bacterium. Lineage (GTDB taxonomy): Bacteria > Bacillota > Clostridia > Oscillospirales > Ruminococcaceae > Egerieicola. Next base: position 5,726 of record DXWR01000018.1, read on the forward strand.
GTCCTTCACCAAAGGCTGGGAAGCGGGACGTCCCCGCAGACACTGATGCTGCAGCAGGCACAGCACCACCATGGTATCGGCCGCCGCCACATAGGGGTCGTCGTAAAGGCGGTGATGCTTCAACAGCAGCCGCATTTGGTTCCACACCACGGTGGTGTCGGACAAAACGCCGTGTTCCGGAACACACACCATTTCATCGGAAAAGGCGGCGCAATTGGGATCTACTTCCTGAGGAAGCAGCAGCTCGGAATCGGAAAAATGCACCCAGAAAAATTCACACTGGCTGTGGAGATATCCATGCTGGTCGCTGCCGGGGGCCAGAAGCAGGTATTCCCCCTCTTTGACCGAAAACTCCCGGTTTCCGTCTGCGATAAACAAGGCTCCCTTGACTACAATCATCAACTCATAGTCGGTGAGAAGGCGGGACAGGTGAATCCAGTTGGGATCCGGGGAGCAGAAATAGCCTGCCATATGGAAGAGCAATGGAGCCCGGCGGTTAATGCGGTGAACTTTCACAGTAATGGTTCCTCCTATCAAATACAAGCCAACGGGGAAATAGGAAAGGTGCGTTTTTCCAGCAATCTTCTGACAAAATCACACCGATCCAACGAAATCGTATTTGCGAAAAAGAAGCCGTTTGCTATAATTTAGAGGTAAAATTTAACTGCTCGCCGGATCTTCTTCTCTGTTTTTCAGTATACAGAATTCCGGCGAAAAAAGCAAGAAAGGATGATTGCATGAAGTGGAAACGACTGCTGGCCGGTGTCCTTTCTGCCGCCATGGTGGTAGCAGGGGCACAGCTTCCGGTGGGAGTTTTTGCTGCACCGTTTACGGGCAGCGAAGCCTACACCCAGCTCAGTCTCTCCTTTGAAGGGGATTTGACCGACGCTTCCCAGAACAACATCACCGTTTCCCCCAACAAAACGGTAACCTACGTGGAGGGCATTCAGGGGGGACAGGCCTTGGACCTGGACGGCTCCACCTATTTGGATCTGGGAACTTCCGGCGACCTCCAGCCAGAAAACCTCACCGTGTCCTGCTGGATTAAGCCGGATGCCGCTTTGAGCGGAGAAAATATCCTGGCTTGGTTCAAGGACGACGGAAACTGGGCCAGCGAAGGCTGGTACATTTCTTTGAACACCGACGGCTACGTTTCGGTGCGGGTTTCCACCGGTACCGGGGTGCAGGAAAGCACTGCCGCCGGGACTGCGGCGGAGTTTTTCCCCGTGGGTGAATGGACCCATCTGGTGGTCACCTTTGACGGGGCTGCCAACACCTGCTCTGTCTACCGCAACGGCGTGGCTCAGACCGTGACTACCAACGGCGCTTCCAGCGGCATCAACGAAACCTCCGCCCATAAGTATATCGGCTTTAACGGCCCCAGCTATAACGGCGGCTTCTCCAATTTTGCTTTGGACGAATTTAATGTGCTGAGCAAGTGCGCCACCCCGGCAGAAGTGGTGGCCATGTATGAGGAACAGGGAGGCAGCGTGGACCATGAGACGCTGGCTCAGGCGGATTTGGACGCCATTTCCTTTGCCAACACCAGCGGCATTACCAACAACCTTCTTCTCCCCACCCAGGGGGCCAACGGCAGCGCCATTACCTGGAAAAGCTCTGCCCCCGATGTGATCTCCACCACCGGTGTGGTCACCCGTCCGGCGGTGGGCAGCCCTGACGCCACGGTAACCCTTACTGCTACGGCGGTGAACGGAACGGCTTCTTTGACCAAGGAATTCACCTTTACCGTAGCGGCACAGACCGATTTCTCCCAGCTCACCGATTTTGCTGTTTCCGATGTGCAGCTCACCGACGAATGGTTGTTGGAAGACCTGGATCTGGAAATCGATTACCTGCTGAGCCTGGATGCGGACAAGATGCTGGTGGATTACTACAATCTGGCCGGCGTCACTACCACCTCCAACGGTACGGCGGTATCCTCCATCGTCCCCTATTCCGCAGGCACCCATTCCGGTGCGGTGAATTGGGAAGATACCAACTTCCGGGGCAACGCAGCGGGACATATGCTCTCCGGCCTGGCCTATGCCTGGGCCAATACCGTCAACGACCCCGACCGGCAGGATGTCCATCAGCAGATTGAAGAAAAGCTGAGCTACATGATCGAAAACATGAAGCTCTGCCAGGACGCCTACGGCAACGGCTATCTGGGCGCTTTTGAGGAAGAAAACTTCACCCGTCTGGCCAACGGCCTGACCACCGGCGTAGACGGCCAGTCCATCCTGGTGCCTTGGTGGACCATGGACGCCATCCTTTCCGGACTGATCACCACCTATGAGCAGTTGAGCACCGTGGACGCCGGCAATGAAACCGCCGCCACCGCCCGGGAAATGGCTCAGTGGCTGGGCGAATGGTGCTATTCCACCATGGACGGCTTCACCCAGGCTCAGCGGGATAAAACCCTCACTATCGAATACGGCGGCATGAACAACGCCCTGTACAATCTTTATCACATCAGCGAAGGATATGAAAACCGGGATCACTTTATCGCCGGCGCCCATTACTTCGATGAAAAGAGCCTGTTCGATCAGCTGTATCAGGGCATCGACTGCCTCAGCGGCCGTCACGCCAACACCACCATTCCCAAGATCATCGGCGCCATGAACCGGTACATGACTTTAAACGGCAACACTGCTTACACCGATGACTTTGCGGATAACGCTGCCGCCGGGGACATGAGCTATTATCTCACCGTGGCGGAAAACTTCTGGGATATTGTGGTGAACCACCACAGCTACATCACCGGCGGCAACAGCTGGCAGGAACACTTCCACGATGCGGATGTGCTGGATGCTTACCGGGACGGCTACACCAACGAAACCTGCAATGTGTACAATATGCTGAAGCTGACCCGGATGCTGTTTGAAATCACCGGCAATCAGAAATATGCCGATTTCTACGACAACACCTACACCAACTCCATCCTCTCCGCTCAGAACCACACCAGCGGTATGTCCACCTATTGGCAGGCTATGGGCACCGGCTATTTCAAGGTGTACTGTGAGCCCACCGAGGACTTCTGGTGCTGCACCTGCACCAGCATGGAGAGCTTCACTAAGCTCAACGACAGCATTTACTACCACAACGACAACAGTATTTATGCCGTGCTGCTTTACGGCTCCGACGTCACCTGGGCAGACAAGAACCTGGTGCTGAGCCAGACCGACTCCGCTTCCGTGGATCCGGACGAAATCTATACCGCTTCCTTTACCGTCAACAAGCTGGACGACGCCCAGGCCTTCGGCGAATTCGATCTGCGCATCCGTGTTCCCGATTGGAGCGCAGGAGATCCTGTCGTGATGGTCAACGGGGAAGAAATCAGCGATTACGGCACTTCCGGCGGTTTTATCATCCTGAACCGGGATTGGAACGACGGCGACACCATCACCGTGGAATATCCTATGACCCTGGTGGGTTACGATCTGCCCGACGCTTCCGATACCATGGGCTTGAAGTATGGTCCCTGGGTGCTCAGCGCTGATTTAGGGGAAGTGGGACTGGATGTCTCCGCACTGCCTACCTGGGGCTATGCGGTGCATTACGCCACCTCCACCGGCACCGAACGGCAGATTATCTCTATGACCACCGACGGCCAGACTCCCCAGGAGTTCATTGCCGATGTGGCCAATCACTACACCGTGACCATGGATGAGGAGGGCATGGTACATGTCACCCTCACCGAAACCGATGCTGCGACTTTGGATTTCACCCCCCACTACGCTAAGGACGATTCTCAGCGGTACGGAATCTATTTCACCATTGGAGAAATGGACAGCCCGGCCATGCAGCAGACTATTCGGGACAACAAAGACGCCAACGCTTCTTCCACTCATTTAGTGGATTCCATTGTGGCCAACGATGACCAGCGGGAAACCAACCACAATATGCAGACCAGCGGCAGCAGTGTGGGCAATTTTGGCGGTATGGGTTACCGGCAGGCGGATGGGGAAGGCGGTTTCTTCTCCTACGATCTGGCGGTGAACAGCGAAACAGCCAACCGGCTGATGGTGCAGTTCCACAGTCAGGATGCCGGCAATACCTTTGCCATTTACATTGATGATACCTTATTGGAAACCGTCACACTGGATGCGGAAGCTTCCGGCTTCTTCACCAAGTACTTTGACATTCCCTTGGAACTGACTCAGGGCAAAGAGCAGGTAACCTTGAAATTTGCCTGTGTGGACGGCTCCACTGCCGGCCCCATCTACGGCACCTGCGGCATGGTGGAGGAATATGACGACGATGCCACCTTAACCTCCATCACCGTCGGCGACACCGATTTGCTGGGGCAGATGGATGACAACAATATCGCTGTTCTTACCTTAACTGAAGCGGCGGAAACTCTGGGCGTAAAATTCACCCCCAGCAATGTCAATGGGGTGGTTACTGTCAACGGCATTGTCATCGACGACACCCAGATTCGGAATTTGGAACTGGCGGAAGGCAGCAATGTCTTTGAAATCACCGTGACCTCCGAGGACAGAGCCAACACAGCGGCCTATACGCTGGTCATTGTCAACGGCACTGCATCCGGTACGGTAAATACTGCGGCGTTGGATCAGGTGATCCAAGCTGCGCAGAATGCCTCCACCCCAGGGGCTCAGGATTCCGCTTTGGCCGCTTTCCGGACCGCGTTGGAAAATGCCTTGGCAGTGCAGAAAAATCCCGCCGATCAGGCTGGAGTGAACGCTGCCACAGCAGCCCTGCGGGATGCCATGCTGCATCTGGAAACCACCGCTTCCAGCGTCATCGGCAGTTATTCCTTTGAAGGCAACCTCACCGATTCCATCACCGGCCAAACCGGCGCCACCACCGGCAGCCTGGCCAATCAGTCCGGCGGCAGTGTGACCTACGTGGACGGCGTGGTGGGACAGGCTGTGAACTTAAACGGTTCCAGCGGTGTGAAGCTGCCTACCATACTGAACAGCGACACCTACACCGTCTCCTTCTGGATGAAGGCGGATAAAACTACCAACTACACTCCCGCCGTGTTCCTGGCCCAGAATGCGGACAACTGGGTGAGCATCACTCCCAAGGGCTGGCTGGCTTATGACGGCCCCATGGTATGGAGCTGCACCAATAGCAGCACCTATGCCGACCTGGTGCCTTCCGATGGAGCAAGCCACCTGACTGTGGGCGAATGGACCCATGTGGCGGTGACGGCGGACGGCGGTGTGGCCACCATCTATGTCAACGGCCAGGCCATTGCCAACGGCCCGGTGCAGCAGGTGCTCAGCCAGGGCGCAGAAGTTTACCTGGGCGTGAATTTCTGGGATGCTGCCTTCAACGGCGCCATCGACGAGCTGTATCTCAGTCAGCAGGTGGAGGACTACGCCACCATTGCCGCCCAATACTGGACCGGCGTGCTGCAGATGGCGGCAGACGAAGCTGCTGAGTACCAAGAAGCCCTCTACACCGAAGCTTCTTATCAGGCCCTGACCCGTGCGCTGGAGCAGGTGGAAGCTCTGGTTCATGGACAGGCAGCCACCGCTTCCCAGTACCGCAGCGCTTTGGCTGCCCTGGAAGATGCGGTAAACGGCTTGGTGTATGAAAACCTTCCCGGCGACCTGAACGACGATCATGTTGTGAATGTTTTGGACGTGATGACCATGGCTCAGATTGTGGTGGGCAAGGTCCAGGCTCCGGAAGGCATTGTCATCGACTTCAACGGCGACCACAGCATTGATCTGCTGGATGTGATGACGTTGGCTCAAGTGGTCAACGGAAGCATCACACTGTAATTCGCTGTTTCCATCCTATTCTCTTTTGGCCCGGCAAGGTTTTTGGCTTTGCCGGGTTTTTGTGTTCCCTGGAAGGAAATCTGTGCTATAATAGAGAAAAAGCCAAAGGAAGGGAATTGTGATGGAACACGCTGCCTTACTCCAACAACTCATCGACCAAAGCCGGCATATCGTCTTTTTCGGCGGGGCCGGGGTGTCTACCGAAAGCGGGATCCCGGATTTTCGCAGTGTGGACGGGCTGTACCACCAAAAGTACGATTATCCCCCGGAAACCATGCTGAGCCACGATTTCTTCGTCCGCCATCCGGAGGAGTTTTTCCGGTTTTACCGGGATAAAATGCTGCCTTTAGAAGCCCAGCCCAATGAGGCGCACCTTAAATTAACAGAATTGGAACAGGCGGGGAAGCTGCTGGCCATTATTACCCAGAACATCGACGGACTGCATCAAAAGGCAGGGAGCAAAAAGGTGTATGAGCTTCATGGTTCCGTCCACCGGAACTACTGCACCCTCTGCGGCAAGTTTTACGACGCTGAATTTATGCGCAGCACCCAGGGGATTCCCCGGTGCAGCTGCGGAGGGATTATCAAGCCGGATGTGGTGCTTTACGGGGAAAGCCTGGACAGCAAGGTGATGGCCGGAGCAGCCCAAGCCATTGACCAGGCGGATCTGTTGATTGTGGGAGGCACTTCGTTGGTGGTGTATCCCGCCGCCGGATTTGTGGCCAATTACCGGGGCGGACAATTGGTGCTGATTAACCGGGATCCCACTCCCTATGACAACCGGGCGGACTATCTGTTCCGGGACAGCATTGGGGAACTGTTTTCCCAGATTCGGGTTTAAAAAAGGCTCTGTACTTCCTGAGAGGTACAGAGCTTATTTTTTGCCTTTTTCTTGAGACTGCTTTTTGTGGAATAGTTCCTTCAGCCCTAAGGGGATCAGAATCGCCCCAAAACACCACTTCACCCATTGGGTCCCCATCCAGGTGGCGGCCAGCCGTCCCAGGATCACCCCGGCGCTGCCAAACAGCATCATGGGGAGAAGGATGGAACCGTTCAGCAGCTTTTTTTTGCGGTACCGCCACACCGCCAATAGGGCGCAGGGGAGGAAGAACAGCAGGTTGATGATTTGGCATTGGAGGAAATCCAATCCGGTAAACAAGGTCAGATACAAAAACAGCACAAATCCCCCGCCCAGTCCCATGGCGGCCACGGTGCCGGAAAGGGTGCCTGCCAGCAGGGAAAACAGCCAATGGATCATAAAAACATCCGCACCCCTCCGTAAATCAGCAGCACTCCAAACAATCTTCGCAGCAGGTCGGTGGGGATTTTGGGCAGCAGGAAACTTCCCAGCAAACTTCCCCCCAATCCTCCAATGGTTAAGGGCAGCAGCATCCCCCAATCCGGGAACACCCCTTGCAGCAGCATCCCTGCGCTGCTGACGGCGGAAAGGGGCAGCATCAGCGCCACCGCGTTGGCGTGGGCCTGTTTTTGCTCCAATCCTTGGGCTTTCAGCGCCGGTACTGCCGCCAACCCGCCGCCGGATCCCAACAAGCCGTTGAGAAACCCGGCAGCAGCCCCCCAAATCCCACAGGTTTTCACCATGCAACACCTCCCAATCCCGGTTAGTGTTTCCCCGCCGGAAACAGGTATACCCAAAGAACGGCAAAAAAAACGGCCCTTCCAAACTGGAAAGGCCGCAGCAAATGCTGTTTCTTTTTGAGGAAATTACTTGGTGCCGAAAATCCGGTCGCCAGCATCGCCCAAACCGGGAACGATATAGGCGTCCTCATTTAAGGTTTGATCCACCGCACCGCAGTACACCTTCACATCGGGATGCTGGTTGTGGAGGTTTTTCAATCCTTCTTCCGTGGCGATGATATACATCATCTTGATCTTTTTCACGCCCCGCTTTTTCAGGTTTTCCACCACGGCGCAGGCAGTGTTGCCGGTGGCCAGCATGGGATCCAGCACCAGCACTTCCCGGCGGTCTACGTCCACCGGCAGCTTGGCGTAATACTCCACCGGTTCCTTGGTTTCCGGATCCCGGTACAGGCCCAAATGGCCCACTTTGGCGGCAGGCACCAGCTTCAGGATGCCGTCTACCATGCCCAAACCAGCCCGGAGGATGGGCACTACCGCCAGCTTGCTGCCGGCAATCACGTTGGTGTCCGCCACACCCAGGGGAGTTTCCACCTGAACCTGTTTCAGCGGCAGATCCCGTGTGGCTTCATAGCCTTCCAACAGGGCAATTTCTTCCACCAGTTCCCGGAATTCTTTGGGGCCGGTGTTTTTGTCTCGCAGCAGGGAAATTTTGTGCTGCAGCAGGGGATGATCCAATACAAATACGTTTTCCATAGAGTTTCTTTTGCCGGAAAACCGGCAAGTCCTTTCTTAGAGTTATAATTTAGTCCAACTGTTCCAGGGCCATCATTTTTTCCACCCGGACGGCGTGGCGGCCGCCTTCAAAGGGGGTGTTCAAGAAGATGTCCAGCAGCTGAAGGGCTAATCCGGGGCCGATTACCCGTGCGCCGAAGGCGATGATGTTGGAGTCGTTGTGACGGCGGGTAAATTCGGCAGAAAAGCTGTCGTGGCAGAGGGCTGCCCGAATGCCTTTCATTTTGTTGGCTGCCATGGAGATGCCGATGCCTGTGCCGCAGATAATCACCCCTTTGTCACATTCCCCCCGCTGGATGGCCTGACACAGGGGTTTGACGATGTCGGGGTAGTCGCAGCTTTCGGGAGAATTGGTGCCGAAGTCTTTGTACTCCAATCCTTTTTCTTCCAGATGGCGCAGCACTTCCTGCTTTAAGGAAAGGCCGCCGTGGTCGCAGCAAACAGCAATCATAGTGGGTTACCTCCGTTAAATTCCAGATTTTTTTTCATCATCAGTTCCCGCTGAGCTTGAGGCAGCCGGAGATAATCCGGGCGAAGCTGGTCCGGGGGAAGGGTCTCGCCCCGCAGGGCGGCTTGATAGGCGCACAGCCCCACACCGGAGGCCCGCTGATAGCGGTTGGCTGCACCTGCCAGGGAAAGCTGATGGAGTTGCATAGATTGATAGCACAGAGGGCTGCCGTCGCCCAGCAGCAAAATAGGCTGGGAGCAGGCTTTCAGCTCCTCTTCCAGTTCCGGGATGGTAATGGCCCGGTCTGGGGTCAGGCGGTTTAGACTGCCTTCCTTCCATTGAAACAGGGCGTTGTACACCTGTCCGCACCGGGCGTCCATCACGGGACAGAGCAGACCGGAAAATTCCGGGAGATTGTAGCAAAGCCCTTCCAAGGTGGACACCTTGACGCAGGGGGTGTTTTGAGGGAAGGCCATTCCCTTGATGGCCGCCATGCCGATGCGCAGCCCGGTAAAGGAACCGGGCCCGGCGGAAAGGGCCATGACATCGATTTGGGGCAGGGTGACCTGGCAGCAGCTCAACAGCTGCTCCACCATGGGCATCAGGGTTTGGGAATGGGTGAGGCCGCTGTGGGTATAAAATTCCCCCAGCAGCTTTTCGTCCTCCAGCAAAGCGGCGCTGGCTGCCTTGGCGGAGGTGTCGATGGCAAGAATCTTCATACAATAGCCTTATTTATTTCAGAAATTTGTGATTGTGTTGGATGCCGAATTGGAGTATCCTGGAAGGGAACTGAAAAATTCGCTCAGCTCCTTGCTGCCGTGACAGAGGGTGATGACCCGCTGGTCCGAGTCCTTGCCCGGCGCCAAATGGACAAAAAGGCAATTTTCCGGCAGCGCCGAGAGGATGTTTTCACTCCACTCCACCGCCAGAACTGCGTTGGTGTCCAGATAATCAAAAAAGCCGGTGGCTTCCAGATCGTCGGGGGAGCTGATGCGGTACATATCAAAGTGCACCAGATCGGTGGGATGTCCGTAGTAGACATTCACCAAAGCAAAGGTGGGGCTGGACACCGAATCTTCAATGCCCATCCCTTGGGCCAAACCGGCGGTAAAGGCCGTTTTGCCCATTCCCAGTCCGCCCAGATAAGCCACCACCGTGGATGGGGGCAGGGATTTTCCCACCTCCCGGGCGATGGAAAGGGTTTCCTCCAGGGAGTGGGAGGTGTACTGTTCCATAGAAATACTCCTTTGAAAGAGCCAGGAAGGTCTCTTTCGCTGGCGGCTCTTACAGTTTTTGCGAACAATCGCTACTCCTATTATAGTGTTTTTCATAAATCATTGCAAGGGGCTTTCCACATTTTCAGAGATATGCTATAATTAGGGCAATCATTTCCGTGGATTCGACGGAAAGTATCTTGGTATTTGCGCTATTTTATGAGAAAGGAAGCGAGTCCTTTGAAATCGGATATTCAAATCGCACAGGAAGCAACCATGCGCCCCATTCAGGAAATCGGGGCAGAATTAGGGATTCAGCCGGAAGAATTGATTTTTTATGGGCATTATAAAGCCAAACTCTCCAAAGAGCTGGAACAGCGCCTTCAGGACCGGCCGGAAGGCAAATTGATCCTGGTCACCGCCGTTAATCCCACCCCCGCCGGGGAAGGGAAAACCACCGTGTCGGTGGGCTTGGCCCAGGCCATGAACCGTTTGGGCAAAAAGACGGTGCTGGCTCTCCGGGAACCCAGCCTGGGCCCGGTGTTCGGCATTAAGGGAGGCGCCGCCGGCGGCGGGTACTCCCAGGTGGTCCCCATGGAGGACATCAACCTCCACTTTACCGGGGATATGCACGCCATCACCACCGCCAACGCCCTGCTCTGCGCGGTCATCGACAACCACCTCCAGCAGGGCAACCAGCTGGGCATCGACCCCCGGCGGATCCTCTTTAAGCGCTGTGTGGACATGAACGACCGCGCCCTGCGCAACGTAGTGGTGGGCCTGGGAGGCAAAGTCAACGGCGTACCCCGGGAAGACGGGTTCCAGATCACCGTGGCCAGCGAAATCATGGCCATCCTCTGCCTGGCCGGGGACATCTTCGATTTGAAGGAGCGTCTGGGCAATATTTTGGTTGCCTATACCTATTCCGGGGAACCGGTGTACTGCCGGGATCTGGGCGTGCACGGCGCCATGGCAGCTGTGATGAAGGACGCCATCCAGCCCAACCTGGTCCAGACCCTGGAAAACACCCCCGCCCTGATCCACGGCGGTCCCTTCGCCAACATTGCTCACGGCTGCAACTCCGTCAAAGCCACCAAGATGGCGTTGAAATTGGGGGACTACGCCGTGACCGAGGCAGGCTTCGGTTCCGATTTGGGCGCCGAGAAATTCTTTGACATCAAATGCCGGGCGGCTGGCTTAAAGCCGGACTGCGTGGTGCTGGTGGCTACCGTGCGGGCATTGAAGTACAACGGCGGCGTGAAAAAGGAAAACCTCACCACCCCCGATGTGGAGGCCCTCCGCCGGGGCAGCGTGAACTTAAAGCAGCACATCGAAAACCTGCAAAAGTTCGGCCTGCCGGTGGTAGTGGCCCTCAACCGCTTTGCTTCCGATTCCGACCAAGAGCTGGCGCTGTTGGATGAACTCTGCCGGGAGATGGACGCACCGGTCTGCCTCACCGAAGTGTTTGCCAAGGGCGGCGAAGGCGGTTTGGATCTGGCCCAGCAGGTGCTGAATACCATCCAAACCAAGCCCTCCCACTTCCACACCCTGTACGACGTTTCTCTGCCGGTGGAAGAAAAGGTGGAGATTTTGGCGAAGGAGATTTACCGTGCCGACGGAGTGGACTTCACCCCCCAGGCCAAGAAATCTCTGGCGGACATCCAGCGCATCGGTTTGGACCGGCTGCCCATCTGCGTGGCCAAGACCCAGTATTCCTTCAGCGACGACGCCTCCAAGCTGGGCGCGCCCCGGAACTTCCGGATTACGGTGCGGGATGTGAAGGTGAGCGCCGGCGCCGGGTTTATTGTCATTTACACTGGAAATATTATGACGATGCCGGGGCTTCCCAAAGCCCCCAGCGCGCTGAACATCGACATTGATGAGCGCGGAGAAATTGTAGGGTTGTTCTAATGGCACAATCAACATTAAAGTCCACTTTGAAGTCTTCCATTAAAACCAAAAACCAGACCCGCTTTGAACGGTTTATGCGTTCGGTGAAGGAAGGCTTTTTGGGCACAGATAAACTGCTGCTGTTGCTCTGCATGGGATTGAGTACCCTGAGCTGCATTATCATGTATTCCTTGTGCTACCAAGGATTTGTCAACAGCTGGTCCATCTTTTATATCCAGGTATTTGCTTCGGTGGCCGGGGTGGTTCTTGCGATCGTCCTTTCCTTTGTGGACTACCAGACCGTGGCCCGGTTTTGGCCGCTTTACATGGCGGTGGCTATTGTTCTGGTGATTTTGACCTACTTTATCGGCGAAGCTCCCAACGGAAGCGACGACAAAGCCTGGCTGAATCTGGGAGTGATTTTGTTCCAGCCTTCCGAAGTGCTGAAGGTGGCCTTTATCTTTTCCTTTGGATTCCATTTGACCATGGTGAAAAACAGGGTCAACTATCTTTCCACTTTTTTGGGACTGCTGGCCCACGCCATCGTTCCCATCGGCATGATCGCTTTGCAGGGGGACTACGGTTCCATGCTGGTGTTTGTTTTCATCTACGTGGTGATGCTGATTGCCGCCGGACTGAGTTGGAAGTTATTGGCCATTGCCGGAGGCATTCTGGCAGTAGCGGCGCCCATCGCCTGGTTTTTGCTGCCGGATTACCTGCAGGAGCGGTTTGCGGTAGCTTGGAATCCTTCTTTGGATCCCTTGGGTGCGGGAATGCAGCAGTACCGGGGGCAGATCGCTCTGGGCTCCGGGCAGCTTTTCGGCCGGGGATTGTTTGCCGACGGGCTTTACAACTTCCCCGCCCGGCACAATGACATGGTGTTTGCCTATATCGGCCAGACCCTGGGCTTTGTGGGCTGCATTGCAGTGGCCCTGGCCATCACCATTATCTGCGTCAAAATGTTGTTCATTGCCAAAAAGAGCAATGACGACACGGGGCTTTATATCTGCTGCGGCATCTTTGCCATCTGGCTGTTCCAGACCATCCTGAACATCGGAATGGTGATCTGTGTGCTGCCGGTGATCGGGGTGACGCTGCCCTTGGTGAGTTACGGAGGTACCTCGGTGATGATCTCTTACCTGTCCATCGGGCTGGTGATGAGCGTCCACCGGCAGTCCAGGCGGGAGTCCATGTTCGAGGCTCGCTCCGGCTCCTCCCTGCGATAAATTTGAGAAATGAGGTGACCTGTTTCATGCGGGTAATCACCGGTTCCGCCCGGGGGCGGAAACTGAAAACCTTGGAAGGGATGGATACCCGTCCCACCTCTGACCGGGTGAAAGAGGCGGTGTTCAGCGCCATCCAGTTTGATCTTCCCGGCAGTGTGTTTTTGGACCTGTTTGCCGGTTCCGGCCAGATGGGGATTGAAGCTCTCAGCCGGGGGGCAAAACAGGCGGTCTTCAACGACCTAAACCCCAAAGCGGCCCAAATCGTGCGGGACAATCTGTTGGCCACCGGCTTTTCCCGGCAGGCCAGGGTGCTGAACCTTTCCCTGGAAGGCTTTCTGCGCACCGATAAAACCCAATTTGACCTGGCTTATTTAGATCCGCCCTACCGGTCCGATCTGCTGCTGGCTGCTCTGGAAGGGGTGGCTTCGCGGATGAAGGAGGGGGGCAAGATCCTCTGCGAACATCCTGCGGGGGCGGAAATGCCTCAACAGGTGGGGGATTTTTCCCTGCTGCGGCAGTACCGGTACGGCAAGATCCAGGTGAGCCTATACGGCAGGAAAATGGAAGAAGAATAACAAAAAGGAAGATTCACATGAAACTGGCAGTGTGTCCCGGCAGCTTTGACCCCATCACCAACGGCCATTTGGATATCATTCAGCGGGCTTCCCGCCTGTTTGATCAGGTGGTGGTGCTGGTGGCCTATAACCCGCAAAAAAACAACCGGGCCTTTACGGTGTCGGAACGGTTGGAGATGATCGACGCCTGCATTGCCGGGCTGGACAATGTGCGAAGCGACAGTTATCCCGGCCTGGTGGCAGATTATTTGGAAGAAGTGGGAGGCTGCGCCATTGTCAAAGGGCTGCGGGCGGTCAGCGACTTTGAGTACGAATTTCAGCAGGCCATGGCCAATAAGCGGCTCAATCCCAAAGCGGACACCGTGTTTTTGACCACGGCAACGGAAAATATGTTTTTGAGCTCCAGTCTGGTGAAACAGATTGCGGCATTTGGGGGAGACATTGAAGAATTTGTACCCGCCTGCATTGCCGGGCGGATTCGGCAGCGGCTGTGTGCGCCGGATTTGGAACCGGACTGTGCTGCTGCCCCGTTGGAAGGAGACGCACAGAAATGAACGCGATTGAAATTTTGGATCTCATGGATGAAATGTTGGATAAAGCCTGGAATATGCCCATGTCCAACGGGAAATGTGTCATCAATGCGGATCGCATGAGGGAATTGATCGACGACGTCAAGCGCAACCTGCCCCAGGAAATCAAGCAGGCCCGGTTAATTGTCCAGGACCGCACCGATATTTTAAGCGATGCCCGAAAGGAAGCGGACCAACTGGTGAAGGCGGCGGAAGAAAAGGCCCGGCGCTTGGTGGATCAAAGTGAAATCACGAAGGTTGCAAAACAAAACGCCATGGAGATGGTGCAGAACGCCCAGGCCCAGGCCCGCAGCCTGAAAAAAGCCGCCAACGAGTATGTAGACGAATTGTTGGGGAAGAATGAAAGACAGCTTCTGGAAGCCGCCAACCAAGTCAAGCGGGCCAGAGCCGCCCTTCACACCCCCCAGAACAGCGCCCACAACAAGTGAGGATGGGGATCATGGAAGAAAAACAGTTTCAGTTCAAAGATCGGTACGACCTGGAGGACTTAAAGCAGGTCACCCGGATCCTCCGCAGCGAAAACGGCTGCCCCTGGGATAAGGTGCAGACCCACCAGTCCATCCGTCAGGATTTTCTGGAAGAGACCCTGGAGGCCCTGGAAGCCATCGACAACCAGGATCCGGTGCTTTTGCAGGAGGAACTGGGGGATGTGCTGTTTCAGGTGGTGTTCCACGCCCAGATCGAGGCGGAACAGGGAAGGTTTGACCTGGCGGATGTGATCCACGACGTCACCTTCAAGCTGATCCACCGCCACCCTCATGTGTTTGGTTCCATCCAGGCGGATACGGTGGATCAGGTGCTGAAAAACTGGGACGAAATCAAAAAAGAGGAAAAGAATCAGCAGTCCTACGCCGACACTCTCCGGGCAGTGCCCAAAACCTTTCCGGCGTTGATGCGGGCCCAGAAGGTGCAGAAGCGTGCGGGGAAGGTTGGGTTTGATTTTGAAAACCAGCAGCAAACCTGGGACGCTTTGGCGGAAGAAATCCAAGAACTGAAAGAAGCGGTAACACAGCAGAACCCGTCAGCCATGGAGGAAGAATTGGGGGACGTTCTCTTCTCTGTGGTGAATCTTTCCCGGTTTTTGGGGCTGGATGCCGAAAAATGCTTGACAAATGCAGTGGAAAAGTTTATAAATAGATTTGCTAAGGTCGAATTTTTGGCAGAACAGCAGCAATTAGATCTCAAGCAGACTGATCATGAGACCCTAGAGTCGCTTTATCAGCAAAGCAAATGTCATTTGTCTGACAAATCAACAGATTAGGGAGGTAAACAACCATGACCAAAACAGAATTGTGTGCAGCAGTAGCAGAACAGGCTGGCCTGAGCAAGAAGGATGCTGAAAAAGCAGTGTCCTCGGTTCTGGACGTAATCGTAGACGCCTTGGAAAAGGGCGAAAAGGTGCAGCTGGTGGGCTTTGGTACCTTTGAAGTACGGGAACGTGCAGCCCGCACCGGCAAGAACCCCCGCACCGGTGAGACCATCGAGATTGCAGCCAGCAAAGTACCTGCCTTCAAGCCCGGACAGGCGATGAAGAATCGGTTGAACTGATTACGCTGCCCTTTGACAGAAAAGGGTTGCCGCCCTCAAACATGACGGGGCGGCAATTTTATTTTACCGGAAAGGAGAACATTCCAATGCGCTTGGATAAATATTTAAAGCTCACCCGCCTGATTAAGCGGCGCACCGTGGCCAACGATGCCTGCGACGCCGGCAAGATCACCGTCAACGGCAATGTGGCCAAAGCGTCCTATCAGGTGAAGGTAGGGGACATTTTGGAGATCACCCTGGGCACCCGCACCATCAAAGCGGAAGTGACCGGCTTAGAGGAACACGTCACCCGGGAAACCGCCGGGGACCAGTATCGGATTTTGGAAGAATAAAAGGCATTTCCGTCCAACCGTTCTAAATTTTCCTGGGAGGGCATACCCTTGTATTGCCGCAAAAACAGCAGGAAAGGAAGAATGCAGTATGACCGAACCCAAAACCATGATGCCTCACCAGCTGATTCTGGAGGAAAAAAGCCGGCTCTCCCTCACCGGGGTCACCGGGATCCTCAGCTTTGACGAAGCCTGCGCCGTGGTGGAGACCACCCTGGGCCAGCTGACAGTGGAGGGGCAGCATCTTCACATCCAAAAAAGCGATGTGGAGACCGGGGATCTGGTGATGGACGGGCAGGTCAACGGCTTGAGCTATAAACCGCTGAAAAAAGGCGGGGACGGCTTGCTGACCCGATTGCTGAAATAGTGGAGTTTTACTTTATCACCGACCTGCCGTTGCAGGTCACCTTGCTGGCCCGATTTTTCCTGTACGGGGTTTTGGTGGGAATTTGGGCAGGGGTGTTGAAGGGACTGCGGTGGCCCGCCTGCAGGCTGTGGCAGGGGGTGCTGGATGTGCTGCTTTGGCTGGTGCCGGCAGTGGGATTTTTTCTGCTCTCTTTGGCGCTGTACCAGGGAAAGCTGCGGCTTTCTTTGGCCATGGCCGCCTTGCTGGGAGCGGTGTGCTGGCGGTACACATTGGGCAGATTGCTGCAAAAACTCTGGCGGCAGATTTGTCTTGCGGTTTCCTTCCCGCTGCGGAGGGCGGGAAATTGGTGGCGCCAAAAGCGGCAGGCTGCAGCAGAAAGAGAAAAAAGCAAAAAAACACGGGAAAAAAGTTTGGGAATCCCCTTGAAAAAGACAGTTGGATTGATGTATAATAAGGCAGTAAGTCACTTTGGGTCGTTTTCCGGCCCTTCCAAGCACCCAAAAGGAGGTTCCCATGGCAGCCACAAAAAAACGTAAACGCCGGATCGTGGTGATTGTGGCGGTGATTGCCATCACCATTTATGTGGGGATTTCCATGGTGTTCATCACCAATTCCTATCGGGAAAAGAGCCGGGAGATTCAGCAGGTCCAGCAGCAGATCGATGAACAGACGGTGCTCAACCAAGAGTACCAGGCCATGATCGACCAGGGCGTGGATGACGAGTACATCCAGAAGCTGGCCAGAGAGAAGCTGGGCTTGGTATACCCCGATGAACGGGTTTATATTGATATGGGCGGCTAACAGCCGAACTTATAAATTATTTTGAGAGAAAGAGATTGCCGAAGCAGGAGGAAACCGATTACATGCAGTTCGAGGTAGGGTCCATCGTAGAAGGAAAGGTCAACCGCATCACTAAGTTTGGGGCATTCGTAGAGTTGGAGCCGGGGAAAACCGGCATGGTTCACATTTCGGAAGTGGCCAACAGCTATGTCAATGACATCAACGATTTCTTGCAGGAAGGGCAGACTGTCAAGGTAAAGATCCTCAACATCTCTGAGGATGGAAAGATCGCCCTCTCCATTAAGAAAACACTTCCCCCGCCCCAGAAGCGGGATTCCCGCCGGGATGGGGGCCACCGAGATGGAAACCATCGGGATGGCGGTCATCGAGAAGGCGGTGCACCCCGGGAAGGCCGTTCCGGCGCTCCCAGACCCCGTACTTCTCAAAACAGCCGGCCCAAAGCCCAGTATTACAGCGGCGGTTTTGACAAGGCGCCCACCGGCAACCAGAGCTTTGACGATATGCTCAGCCGCTTTATGGCCAGCAGCGACGAAAAGCTCAGCGGCATTAAGAAAAACCACGAAGTATCCCGCCGGGGCGGCGGCGGCCGTCGCCGTTAAGTAAAGTTTTGCTTGACATCCAGGCGGCAGTGTGATACAATATGAAATCGAAAACAAAGCAGAACCCATCTTCGTTCTCACCTGTGAGCTGAAAGATGCTTAACACAGGTTTATCTTCCTGAAAAGGCCGAGCCGGTATGGTTGCGGCTGTTTTGGATCGGTTGAGAGCGCAGACGTAGTGGTCTGCGTTTTGTTTTTGCGAACCGCAAATAACGCATGGAGGTGTTTTTCATCGCTAACAACAGCAAAGAGGTGCTCATTAACGAAGCCATCCGGGAAAAAGAAGTCCGGGTAGTGGACGCCACCGGCCAGCAGCTGGGGATCATGTCCTCCCGGCAAGCGCTGGAACTGGCGCAGCAAAAAGGGCTGGATCTGGTCAATATTGCACCTCACGCAAAGCCCCCGGTCTGCCGGATCATGGATTACGGAAAGTATCGCTACGAGCAGGCCAAGCGGGAAAAGGAAGCCCGCAAAAACCAGAAAACCATCGAGGTCAAGGAAGTGCGGATGAATCTCAACATCGACGATCACGACCTCAACACCAAGATCAACAACGCCATCAAATTTTTGAAGGCGGGCAACAAGGTGAAGGTTTCGGTGCGCTTCCGGGGCAGAGAAATGGCTCACCAGGAGTTGGGACGGGCATTGTTGGAACGTTTCCAGCAGGCTTGTGCGGACTACGGCACGGTGGATAAACCGGCCAAGATGGAAGGGCGCAGCCTGTCCATGTTTATGGTGGACAAGACGAAAAAGTAAGCCCTATGCGTTAGTAAGCAAAGGAATATGAAGGAGGAACCTAGTTATGCCTAAACAAAAGACTCACAGCGGTGCGAAAAAGCGTTTCAACCTGACCAAAAACGGTAAAGTAAAGCGGGCTCACGCTTTTAAATCTCACATTCTCAACAAAAAGACCACCAAGCGCAAAAGAGGTCTGCGCAAGGGCGGTTATGCCGATAAGAGCAATGTAGCCGCTATCAAAAAGATGATCCCCTACAAATAAGGACCCATGGGGAAAACCGGAATTTAGATTTTGTATGGACTATGGGAGGTAAACCGATATGGCACGAGTAAAAGGCGCTTTGGCGACCCGTAAAAGAAGAAAAAAGACCCTGAAGCTGGCCAAGGGCTATTGGGGCGGTAAATCCAAGCTGTTTAAAACCGCAAAAGAAGCGGTGATGAAATCCGGACAGTACGCATACATCGGCCGCCGGCTGAAGAAGCGTGATTTCCGTCGTCTGTGGATCACCCGGATCTCTGCCGGCTGCAAACAGAACGGCATGAACTACTCCACCTTTATGAACGGCCTGAAGAAGGCCGGTGTGGCAATGAACCGGAAGATGCTCTCCGAAGTTGCCATCCACGACGAAGCCGCCTTCACCGCCCTGTGCGATACCGCTAAGGCTGCTCTGAAATAAGAAACACCCAAACACCTGTGGGACGATTTTTCCCATGGGTGTTTTTTGCAAGCAAAAATAAGGAGGGATGACAGTGAACCAAATCACTTCCAAAGAGAATAAGGGAATCAAAGAATATGTAAAGCTGGCCAAATCCCGTTCCTTCCGGGAGGAGACCGGTTGGTTTGCCTTGGAAACGGTCAAACTGCTGCAGGAAGCTTTGCAAAGCGGCGTGGAGATTTTGCGGCTGTATGTCACCTCCGCACTGCTGGATACCCACCCGGAATTGGTGGAACAGGCCCAGGCCTCCGGGGCGGAGTGCAGCTTGATTTCCCAGGAGTTGGAAGGAAAAATGAGCCAGACCGGCAACAGCCGGGGCTGCTTTGCCATCTGCAAAAGGCTTGACAAACTTCACCATATTGATAAAATAGGGAAGAAAGGGCGGTTTTTGTTTCTGAACGGACTTCAGGACAACGGCAATGTGGGGACCATTCTTCGCACGGCCGACGCCCTGGGAGCGGATGGGGTCATCCTGTCCAAGGACTGCTGTGACCTTTATTCCTTAAAGACCCTGCGTGCCGCCATGGGCAGCGCGTTTCGGGTAAAGGTATACCGCTCTTTGCATCCAAAAGAAGATTTACTTTTTCTGGGAAAGGATTTTGATACCTGTGCCGCCGTGGTGGACGGTGATGCCTGTCCGGTGACTGCCCTGTCCTTTGGGGACAGTACGGTTTTGGTCATTGGAAACGAAGGCAACGGACTGCCGGAAGAGATTGTTTCCTGCTGCCGGATCCGAGTGACCATCCCTATGGCGGGAAAGGCGGAATCCCTCAATGCGGCCATGGCGGCGGGGATTCTGACCTGGGAGATGCTGCGTCCCAAGCAACCGTAACCCTCTGGATCCGTCCGAAAGGAGGCTCTTATGAAGCAAGTGTACTGGATTTGGCTCAGTCAATGTTTTCACACCGGCAGTAATCTGCCGGTAGAGCTCTGTAAGGCATTGGGCGGGGCGGAAGAGATTTTTCGCACCGAGCCGGGAAATATTCCGGCAATCCAAGGCTTGCGGAAGGATCATCTGGAAGCGTTGGGCAACAAGGACCTTTCTGCTGCCCAGCGGGTATGGGAACAGTGCCGGGCGCTGAAAATCGGCGTCCTGACCTGGGAAGATCCCCGTTACCCTCAACGGCTGCGGCATATCTACGGCCCGCCTATGGTGCTGTATTATTTAGGAGATTTGAGTCTGCTGCATCAGCCGGTGTCCATCGGTATGGTGGGCAGCCGGAGCAGTTCTCTGTACGGGATGAATGCCGCCAGTGTGCTGTCTTACCAGCTGGCCCTGCAGGGAATTGTGGTGGTCAGCGGCTGTGCCGTGGGCGGAGACAGCCGGGCGCATGATGGAGCGTTGCGGGCCGGAGGCATGACCATTGGGGTGGAAGCCTGCGGATTGGACGTAAACTATCCGGCAGACAACACCAAATTGCGCCGGGCCATTGCCCGGAAAGGACTGCTGCTCAGTGAATTGGAACCGGGACAGCGTCCCAGCAGCAAGTATTTTTCGGTGCGGAATCGCTTGATCAGCGGCCTCAGCGACGGTGTGGTGGTCGTGGAAGCACCCCAGCGCAGCGGCTGCCTGCTGACAGCTCGTTTGGCGGTGGAGCAGAGCCGGGATCTGTTTTGCGTCCCGCCTCGGGATATTTTCAGCCGGCAATGCTCCGGCGTGGTGGAATTTCTCCGGGATGGAGCCAAACCGGTGTTTGGGGTAGAGGATATCTTAAATGAATACCGGGAACGCTTGGAGGGAG
>DXWR01000180.1 GCA_019416775.1 Oscillospiraceae bacterium
GTACCGGAAGGATCAAAGGGGTGCTGTTGGACAGCCAAAAGGTGATCCCTCCGCAGCAGCCTTGGAAAAAACAGCCCATCCGCACACAGGCCAGCAGAATCAGGCCAAAGGGGGTGCAATAATCCAACAGCGTCCCCATGGAAAGGGGGCTGCACTTCCCTGCTACGGCCCCGGCGGCCAGCACCAAAAAGATGGCGCCAAACAGGGACATACCGTCCAGGCCGATACCGTAAACCAGCACGGTGTGGATATTTTCCAGCAGGTAGAGCAGCTTCCCTCCCACAAAGGCCAGCAGGAAAAAGGCAAGAGGAATCACTACCGCCGCCCAACTGCACAAACCGTATTGCTTACGGCGAAACCAGCCCAGCACCAAAGTCAGGCCAAAGCCAAAGAGCATCAGTCCCCAATACAGATAGCGGCCAAGGGAATGGTAGGCAAAGGTGCCCCCGTAGCCTACAAAATCAAAGAAATAATCCAGATGCACTGAAGTGAGGACATCGCAGAGAAACAGCAGGGCGAACACCAGCACAGCTGCTGCCAGCCACAAAGGCAGGTGGAGTTTTTTCCAAAGTTTCAAAGATTCTTTCCTCCCAACATGGTTTTCATCCCGGTAGGATCACCTGCCTCCGGCGCCGCCTCCCCCACCTCCATCGCCTCCGCCATCAGAAAAGCCGGAAGCATCCGGGGTCTGATAGAGTTGGTAAGTTTGCAGCAGCTGCTGGCATTTGGCTTGATTGGCTTCACAGTCTTCCACGCGGTAGATGATATCGGCAAACAGCCATTCCAGCAAAAAGCTGTTGGCTTGGTCCGCTTCCACCATCTTTGTTTCGCTTTGGTTGCGCAGGACCAGCAGGTTTAGGAAGTACATCATGGTGGTCTCCCCATCCTCACTGTAGAACACCCAACGGCCGTCTGCCAGGGAACCGTTTCCGGCTTCCAGATAGTTTTGATAGGTAGATCCTAGGATGTCCCCGGATTTAGCCACAGCGTACAGTTCAGAACAAGCTTGCGCCACGTCCGCCATATTAAAAGCAATATTGCCAAAGGCGCGGATCAATTCCACGATCATGCCGGGAGCGCCCAACGTACCAATAAATCCATGGACGGCTTCTCCCACTGCAGCACTGGCGATGGGCAGTGTGTTTTGATACTGGCCCAAGAAAGCAGTAAAGGAGGTCATGTCTTCCGCATAGGTGGTCTGCATCCGGTATTTTAGATTGCTGGCCGCTGTCCGGAGATTGGCGTCGTCGCTCTGGGCCTCGATGGCATCCAGGATATAGATGTTTTCGGCAATGAGATCCAAATTGGCGCAAAGGGTGGCAAAATCCTTATAAGACTGCAGCCCGACCTGTACCACTTCTGCTATGTCAAAAAGCAGCCCTACGCCGTTTGCGATTTTCAAACCGGTGTTCAGTGTCTTTAACTGTTTGGTGACCTGGATGCTGTTGCTGAAGGAATCCTCCACCAAAGCGGCATCGTTGTAGGCGTCGAACAGACGTGCGCAGACGTTGTAGTAGTCATCCGCATTGGCAAAGTAAGAGGGATCCACCTTCAGCCAAGCCCCGTCCAGCTGCCGGACATAGGAAGAGAGGGCCTGGAGGTTTTCTTTGGTATAGAGGTTTTCCAGGGGCTTGAAGTTTTCTTCATAGAAATTGGTAAACTCATCCAAGCCGGTTTGGTCAATGATGGTGCAGACATTTTTCAGGAAGGTGGCACAGCCCTCCAATTCTTCGGAACTGACACCGGCAGCATCTCCCAAAGAATTCAGCTTGGCATCCACCTGGTCCAGCATGGCATTGAGCAGATCCCAAGCCAGTTCCTGGGCACTGGACAGTTCCTTGCCCTGGACCACCTGGTCGTCCAAGGCGTCAAAATAATGGATCAGGCTGTTTTCGTACAGCAGGGACTGGTCATAGCTGGTGCCGAAGAAGATGTTGCCGATGTACACCGAGCCCCGCTCCAGCGTGCCTAAAATCATGCTGTCAAACAGGCTGCGGTACTTTTCCGAAACGAAATTGTCGCTGGTAGTGGCCCAGGTCACATCCGCTTCCAAGGCATCCAAATTGTTCTTCAAGGGGCTGGTGCCGTAAACCCGCAGCTCCTGGTAATCGTCTAAGTTATCGCTGTCGGAATTTTTCACCGTGGGATAGGAGTGGATCAAAGCATAGACGCCCCGGTCATTTTCCACAATCTGAATTTCTTCCCCGTTGAGCAGTCCGTCTCCATCCAAATCGGCGCTGGCCTGCACCTCTTCATAGGTGGCGTTGCCGAACACCATCTGTCCGGTACCGGAACCCATGGCGTTTTCGCAAAGTTTCTGGGTGTAGTAATCGGAGATGCCGTCCCCATTGCTGTCCAGCTGGGTGTCGATGGTAACCGACTCGATTTCGTCGTAAATATCCTCAATGGGAACTGCATCGGGATCCTGTTCCGCTTCCCCGGTTTCGCTGGCGGTGGCAAGGTAGTAGTTGCCGCCGGTGCCGCTGGCAATGCGGCGGAGCAGATCGGTGTCTACATCCCCGCTGCCCACCAGGCCCACGGTGTGGATCACGATACCCCGGTTCACTGCTTCGGCAATGAGGGTGTCGTAGCTTTCCGAAACTTCCGTGTCGGCGCCATCGGTGAGGAAGATAATAAACTGGTTGGGGGCGGCGGAGTTATTGAGTTCGTTCAATGCCTGACGGATCCCCGCAGAACCATTGGTGCCTGCGGTGGTGTCACTGCCGGCACAGCCGCCGCCGTCGCTGTTTTCAATGCCGTCGATGGTGTTGTACAGCGATTGCTTGTCGTCGGTCAGCGGCATCACCAATTCTCCGATGGAGGTAAACTGCACCAAGGCGGCGTGGTCCACCCCATCCCGGAGTTTTTCGATAAATTCTTTGGTCACCGTTTTCCGCAGGCCTTGAGGATCGTTGCTGTCCATACTGGCGGAACGGTCGATGACGAACACCACATCAATGGCGCCTTCCTGATACTGGCTGGGACGGATGATGTCGTTGTTCCACACATCCTCCACCAGCCGGTGGTTGAGCAGCACATAGATTCCGGACTGGGACACTGTGCCGGTGACGGTGCCGTCGGATACGGTGGCTCCTTCCACCGGCTCCAAGCACTGGGTCTCTTCGTTATAAAAATACATGGTGGGGGTTTCCCCTTCTTCCAGTTGGGAAGAATCATAGGGAAGGGTCAAATCGGCGGTATGCCCTTCTTCCACTTCCAGCTGAACCGGTTCACTGCCGATATAACCGGGGGTAGACTCTCCAATGCCGCTGTCTTCCGGGGCGGCAGAGATCTGGACCTCCCCATCGGAAGTGGCAGAGCTGCCCTCCGGAGCTGTGGTGGAATCCGTTGCAGTGGGGAAGGAATCCTGAGGAGTGGTGGGATCGTAGCCATTGTTCACTTCCCAGTCATCATCCCGGCCGTCCCCATCGGTGTTGGTGTTGTTGGGGTCGGTGTGATGGGTGTTGACCTCTTCCCCGTCGGAGATCCCATCTCCGTCGCTGTCAATGGCAATGGGATTGGTATTGTATTCATGGAGTTCCTGGGAGTTGGTCAGTCCATCTCCGTCCAGATCCTCTTCTCCATCGGAAGTGCCGTTTCCATCGGTGTCGGCTAAGGTGGGATCGGTGCCGGTCACTGCCATTTCCTCGTAATCGGTGAGGCCGTCTCCATCGGTATCGGGGTTTTGGGGATCGGTGTGGTACATCTCTTCCAGGAAATTCAACACGCCGTCTTCATCGTCGTCGCCCCGGTCTACCTCCAGGTTTTCCATGTTTTCTTCGTTGATGTTGTTGACGGTGGTGACGGATTCTTCGGTTTGGCCGTCCTCATAGGTCACCGTCACTTGGATCTCATTGACCCCCACAACCAGGGGCATATCCGGCACCGACCACTCTTCTGCCGGGGTGATTTCCTGGGAAAAGAGCTGGTTGCCGTTGATATCCAGCACGGTGCAGATGGCTTCCTCTACCGATTCCGGATGGTTCATGGTGCCTTTCAGGCCGGTGATGTGCTGCGAGAGGAGGTAGATGTCCCGGGAGGCGTCATACACCATGCCGGTTTTATCCACCACTAAATTGTCCCGCTGGCTGGCAATTTCCCCGTACCGCACTTTCGAGGAAAGGGCCATCTGGGCGTCTTCCACATTGACGGTTTGTTCCAGAGAAATCTCGGTATAGCTGCGCCGCACCGATAAAATCAAATCCCCAATGGGCAGCACCAAGGCAAACATCGCTACACTGAGCAGGATGGCCACTAATTTCTTTTCCTGTTTTTTCCGAATGGCCAGCACCAATACGGTAATGCTCAAAGCCAGCAGCAGCACCGCCACCGCAATGGCAATCAGCTCCGGCCATTCCAACACCGGTTGAGAAGCAGCAGATTGGGAAGTTGGCCCCGCCTGAGGGTCAATGGCTTCATACACCGTTTTTAGCGTCACCGCTTCCCCGGCCCGAAGCTGCTCTACCTGCATACTGCTTTGGGTGTCCTCCGACAAGCGGTAACCTTGAGGAACCGGATTGGTAAGTTCCAGGTTGGAGACGGTTTTGTCGTTGGTGTTTTCCGCCACCAAAGTCATCATAATTTTGCTGTCGCTGAGGTATTCCCGCTGGTTCGCGGTTGCGGTGACCTTCACGCCGTCCCGCTCTCCGCTGGCTGCCGACACCGGCACAGCGGCCATGGCAAAGAGCAGCGCCAAAACCGCCAGCAGCGCCCCCAATTTTTTGAGCCGTTTCATTCTTTCACAGCTCCTTTCTCCTGTTTTTCCAGACAAAAATCATCTGGACTGATTCATTTTACTTCTAAAACCAGTATAAAAAATTTGCCCTTTTCTGTCAAGCAAAGGAAAGAAATTCCTCTTTTCTACAAAAAATCCGCCTCCCTGATCAAACAGAAAGGCGGATATTTAAACTAGAAGGAAAAGAGGGTCATCTGGCTGGTTTTCGGCATCCCCTGGAAGGTGCCCAACTGGTCCAGCAGTTCAATCACCGATTTGGACACCCCGCTGCGGCGGGTGACATCGTCCACCGAAATATATTTGCCCTGTTTTCCCGCTTCGTAAAGATTATTGGCGGCGGCTTCCCCGATGCCCTTCACCGCAGCAAAAGGCAGGCGGATTTTGCCGTCTTCAATCTGATACTTGGTGGCGTGGGATTTATACAGGTCCACTGGCAGGAAGGAAAAGCCCCGGCAAAGCATCTCGTTGATGAGAAGACTGGTGTTAAATTCATCTTCTTCCTTGACGCTGCGTTCGTTGCCCTTGGCCATCAGCTGCTGAAGTCGGAAACGGATGGCTTCCTTGCCTTTTACCGCGTTTTCCACATCGAAATCCCCGTTTCGCACTGTAAAATAGGAAGCGTAAAACTCCAAGGGATAGTAGATCTTATACCATCCCAGCCGAATGGCGGAAATATCGTAGGCAGCGGCGTGGGCTTTGGGGAACATGTACTTAATCTTCATACAGCTGTCAATGTACCAGTCCTCTACCCCATGGTCCTTCATGGCTTTGATATGCTCTTCAGTAAGCAGCTTTTTCGCTTTGCCTTTCCGGGTGATTTCCATGATCTTAAAAGCCATATCCGGTTCCAAGCCCTTTTGGATCAGGTAGGTCATAATGCTGTCACGAGTACCGATAACCTCGGAGATGGTGCAGGTGCCGTTTTTAATCAGCTCCTGGGCGTTGCCCAGCCACACGTCGGTGCCGTGGGACAAGCCGGAAATCTGCAGCAGGTCGTTGAAGGTCTTTGGCTGCGCATCGATGAGCATCTGCCGCACAAAGGGGGTGCCCAGTTCCGGCAGGGCGAAGGTGCCGGTTTCGGAGAAGATTTCCTCCGGCGTCACTCCCAATTCCTTGGTGGAGGTGAGCAGACTGTACACCCGGGGATCGTTCATAGGCACATCCAGCACGCTGGTGTGGGTCAAATCCTCCAAGTGTTTATAGTGGGTGGGGCCAACGTGGCCCAGCTGGTCCAGCTTTAGGATGGTGTCGTGGAGGGAATGGAAGTCGAAGTGGGTGGTGATGTTGTCGCTGTCCGCCTTATCCGCGGGATGCTGCACGGGGGTAAAGTCGTAGACTTCGTAGTCGTTGGGCACAACCACCATGCCGCCGGGGTGCTGGCCGGTGGTGCGCTTCACGCCGGTGCAGCCGATGGTCAGCCGGTTTTCTTCCGCCCGGCTCACCACCATCCCCTTTTCTTCCAGGTACTTCTTCACATAGCCGTAAGCAGTTTTATCCTGAAGGGAAGAGATGGTGCCGGCCTTAAACACGTGATCCTTGCCGAACAGGGTCTCGGTGTAACGGTGGGAGCGGGACTGGTATTCATCGGCAAAATTCAGGTCAATATCGGGAGATTTATCTCCCTTAAAGCCCAAGAAGGTTTCAAAGGGGATGTTGTGTCCGTCCCCTTTCATTTTGGCCCCGCAGTTGGGGCAATTTTTGTCCGGGAGGTCAAATCCCGAACCCACGCTGCCGTCGGTGATAAATTCGCTGTGCTTGCAGTTGGGGCAGCGGTAATGAGGCGGCAGGGGATTTACTTCCGAAATGCCGGACATACTGGCCACCAAGGAAGAACCAACGCTTCCCCGGCTGCCCACCTGATAGCCGTCCTCCACCGACTTTTGCACCAGCTTTTGGGCGATCATATAAAGCACTGCAAATCCGTTTTTGATGATGCTGTTCAGCTCGGTTTCCAACCGCTTCTGCACGATCTCCGGCAGCGGATCGCCGTACAGCTCCTTGGCATGGCTCCAAGTGATTTCCTGAAGCTGCTCCTCACTGCCGGGAATGGATGGCGGATAGGTGCCTTTGGGAATGGGGCGCACATCAGGGGAGATCATGTCGGCAATCCGATTGGGATTCTCAATCACCACCTGACGGGCAGTTTCCTCTCCCAGATACGCAAATTCATCCAGCATCTCCCGGGTGGTGTGGAGGTATAAAGGCGGCTGGTAGGCGGCATCGTCAAAACCTTGGCCGGTCATGAGGATTTCCCGGAAAATGGCGTCGGAGGGGTCCAAAAAGTGAACGTCACAGGTCGCCACCACCGGCTTATTCAAGGCTTTGCCCAAATTTACCACAGTGCGGTTGTAGTCACGGATCACATCCTCGTTTTCCACTCGGCCGGTGCGCACCAGATAGGCGTTGTTCCCTACCGGCTGGATCTCCAAATAATCATAGTAGGAGGCGATTTCCAGCAGTTTTTCCCAGGGCAAACCGCTGACGATCGCCTGGTACAATTCCCCGGCTTCGCAGGCACTGCCCAGCAGCAATCCTTCCCGGTACTGGTTCAGCACCGATTTTGGGATTCTTGGCTTTTTGTAAAAATAATTCAGATGGGAAAAGCTGATGAGACGATAGAGATTTTTCAGGCCAACGCTGTTCTGCACCAGGATAATCTGGTGGTAGGGGCGAAGTTTTTTGAGCTGTTCCTCATAAGGCAGCTGCTCTGTTTCCCGGAAAGCGGGGGTAATTTCGCTGAATTTGGAAAGGTGGTGCTGTTCCACCAGCATTTTGCTCAGCTTCAGCCAAATTTCCGCCAGAATCATGGCGTCCTCGCTGCCTCGGTGATGCTGGAAGGGACCTAATTTCAGGTGCTCCGCCACCAGGTTGAGCTTGACCCGGCGAAGTTTGGGCAGCAGCTTCCGGCAAAGAGGAACTGTATCCAGATAGGTGCAGGTAAGCTCCATTCCCTGGCGCTGTGCCGCCGCTTCCAAAAAGCCTACATCGAAGGGGGCATTGTGAGCAATGAAGATGGGGTCTTCCCCGCAAAACTTGAAAAATTCCTTCAAGGCTTCTTCTTCCAACGGCGCATCGGTGAGCATACTCTCCTCGATGCCGGTGAGATCGGTAATCTTTTCCGGCAGGGAGCGCTGCGGGTTGACGTAGGTGTCAAACTCCTCTAAAATCTCCCCATTTTCCACCAATACCGCACCGATTTCAATAATCCGGTCGCTTTGCCGGTTTAAGCCGGTGGTCTCCAGGTCGAACACCACGTACCGTCCTTCAATGGGGCGGTCGGAATCCCCTACGGTAATGGCGCCGTCGCTGCCCTTCCCCTCCACAATATCGTCGTCGTTGAGAAAGTAGGATTCCACCCCGTAGATCACCTTAAAATCCGGGTCCTCTTTTCGGATGTCATCCAGGGTGTACATGGCTTCCGGGAATGCCTGCACCACCCCGTGGTCGGTGATGGCCACCGCCCGGTGTCCCCAATCGTGGGCACGGCGGATCAGTTTGGAGGCAGGGGTCATGCCGTCCATGGCGGAAATGTTGGTGTGCATATGAAGCTCCACCCGCTTTTCCGGTTCCTCGTCCATCGGGATTTCCCGGGTAAAGACGGTGATATCGGTGGGGCGGATGTTCACTTCTTTGTCGTACTTGTCATACCCTGCTTCCCCGGTGACCAGCACACTGACTCCCGGTTTTAGGCTGTCGTAAGCTTCCCGCTTAGAGACGTCGGCCAAAATTTTTAAAATCACACTGCTGGTGTAGTCGGTGATTTGAAGGGTGTAGATCACCAATTTCCCGGTACGGGACATCCGGTCTTCGGCGGCAAAAATATCCCCCCAAACGGTGACTGCGCCGGAGGTTTCATTATTGATGCTTCTCAGCTCTATGGGCCGCTGAGTGACCGGCTTGCCGATCAGGGTCTTGCCGTTTTTGGCGTGCACCGGCAGCAGATCCAACACATTCAGCACCGAAGAGGATTTTCCCCGTTTTGGTTTCGGACTGGGAGCAGGCGCAGGAGAATAGGGCTGAGCGTCCATAGGCGGCGAAGGCATTCCGGGATCAAAGGGAATGTCTTCCAACGGCGGCGGTACATCCGGGAAGGGTACAAAGTCCGGCTGGGGCTGGGGTTTGACTTCCAGTTGGGTCACACCGGTAAACTGCACCTGCACTTCCACCGAAAACTCGTCCTGCAAAATTTCTCGGATCATTTCATCCACCTTGGCAGCGCGCAGCAGTTTTAAACCCCCGTGCTGCAATTCAATGGTCAGGATCCGATCCTGGTAGGTTACGTTGGCCTGGTCAAAGTAGCCATTGATAATGCCGGTGCGGCATTTCAGGATGGCTTTCAGTTCCTCGAAATAATCGGCGGTCAACAGGTCCGGGCGATACTTGGGACGGACGGTGACTTTATTGACCTCCAACCCCACTTTCAGCTGCCGCTCCAGATTCCGCAGCTCCTGCTTGCCGTGAAGACGGCCGAAATGCAGCACCGCTTCCACCGTCCGGGACTGCTCCACAATATTCAGTTGTAAAATCTCCCCATCCTCCAACAGCGGAAGAACCGTTTCCGGCTCTTGAAGGTAGGGAGAGAATAATTCGCTGGCAATGTTACTCAACGGGACGCTCCTTTACAGTTTTTCCACTTCGTCCAGCAAAGCGGGAATGATCTCTTCTTCCGGCACTTTGCGGATGATTTCGCCTTTTTTAAACAGAATGCCGCAGCCATCGCCGCCGGCCACTCCGATGTCCGCTTCCCGGGCTTCCCCGGGGCCGTTGACGATGCAGCCCATCACAGCCACCTTAATGTTCTTCTTGCAGTCCTTTAAGGCTTCCTCCACCCGGTTGGCTAAACCGATGAGATCGATGCGGGTGCGGCCGCAGGTAGGACAGCTGACAAGCTGCACTCCATCCCGGCGCAGATCCAAGGCCTTCAAGATGTCTTTGGCGGCGTACACCTCCTCCACCGGGTCGGCAGTGAGAGAAACCCGAATGGTATCCCCAATGCCGTGCGCCAACAAACTGCCGATGCCGATGGCGGATTTCAGAATCCCCATGTGTTTGGTGCCTGCTTCGGTGACTCCCAGGTGCAGCGGATACGGGGCGCTCTGGTGCATCAGCTCATAGGCGGCAATCATAGTGCGGACGTCGCTGGATTTGATGGAAATGACAATGTCGTTAAAATCAAACTTTTCCAGCAGCCGCACATGGTACAAAGCGCTTTCCACCAATGCCTCGGGAGTAGGAGCGCCGTATTTGGCCAGGATGGACTTTTCCACGCTGCCGGAATTCACCCCAATGCGGATGGGGATATTCTTTGCACGGCAGGCCTTTACCACATCATGCACCCGGTCATCGCTGCCGATGTTGCCGGGGTTAATGCGGATTTTATCGCTGCCGGCAGCGGCGCATTCCAATGCCAAGCGGTAATCAAAGTGGATGTCGGCCACCAACGGCACAGACACCTTTTCCTTGATGGCGGGGATCAAAGCCACCGCTTCCTGATTGGGAATGGCGGCCCGGATGATTTCGCAGCCGGCATGCTCCAGCCGCACCGCCTGTTCCACGCTGCCGGGAATGTCATAGCTTTTGGTATTGAGCATGGACTGAATGGAGACGCTGCCGTCTCCCAGCACCAGATTTTTCAATTTCACTTGACGAATGCTTGCCATGGGTGTACCTCCTTGCTTTGAAACGTAACTTGTTTTCCACCTACCCGAACAGGCCCAGCAGATCCTTGCAGCTGATGAAAATCATCAGAGCCAAAAGAAATACCAATCCAATGGTGTTGATCACCGAGGTGTATTTCTGGGGAATGGGACGGCGGATGATCAATTCAATGAGTACGAATAACA
>DXWR01000181.1 GCA_019416775.1 Oscillospiraceae bacterium
GTTCTTTACCTGTCATGGACAGTTGATCAAACAGTTCCGTCAGCATAGCCGGCGGGTGAAGGTGTCCACCATTTTAAAATCTCAAAACTAAATCAAAAATAAGACAGCCCCGAGGGTATTCATGGTACCGACTCGGGGCTGTCTTTATTAGGAAGGAGAAAAATATGTTGAGAGATTACAGATGATAATAAAGGTCCAGATACTGGTTGGCAGGCTCTTTCCAGCTCAGATCCAACTGCATATCGTGGGTTACTGCGGTGCGGAGCTGATCTTTCCGCTCGTTGTAGAACCAGATGGCCGTCTTAATGGAGTTGAGCATATCGTGAGCATTGTAGGTCTTGAAGGTAAAACCTCTGCCTTCGCCGGTCTCCACATTGATGGGCTGAACGGTATCGAACAGGCCGCCGGTTTCCCGCACGACGGGGAGGGTGCCGTACCGCATGGCAATCAGCTGGCTCAGACCGCAGGGTTCGCTCTTGGAGGGCATCAAGAACAGATCCGCAGAAGCGTAGAGCTGCTGGGCCAATACCGGATCAAACATAATGTTGGCACTCATCTTGCCGGGGTTTTCCCAAGCTAGACGGTGGAACAGGTTTTCAAACCGCTCTTCTCCGGTGCCGATAACTACAAACTGGATGGGCAGCTGCATCATTTCACCGGCCACATATTCTACCAGGTCCAAGCCCTTGTGGCTGGCCAGACGGGTGACCATGGCGATCATGGGAATGTTCCGATCCACCGGCAATCCAAGTTTATGCTGCAGGAACATTTTGTTCTCCGCTTTGATCTCCAAATCGCCGGGGCCGAAGTTTTTGTAGATGTTTTTGTCGGTTTCGGCGTTGTACAGGTCGGTGTCAATTCCGTTGACAATACCCGCCAATTTGTAACTGTACTGCTGGATGATATTTTCCAGGCCGTGGGCATAGTAGGCGTTGCGGATTTCAAAGGAGTAGGTCTGGGAAACGGTGCTCACCTTGTCCGCCAGTACAATGGCGCTCTTCATAAAGTTTAGGCAGGTATCGTAGGTCATAGTGCCGTGCCAATCTTCCGGCAGACCTAGCACTTCCCGGAAAAAGGCGTGAGGAACCTTGCCTTGGTATTCGATATTGTGAATGGTAAACAAGGTCTTGATCCGCTGATATTCCGGAATGTGGTTGTAGAAGCACTTCAGGAAAGCGGGCACTAAAGCAGTTTGCCAGTCGTTGCAGTGGATCACATCGGGATAGAAGTTGATGTGAGAAATGGCTTCCAGAATGGCTCTGGAGAAGTAGGCAAACCGTTCGCCGTCGTCGTAATCCCCGTAAACATTGTTCCGGTTGAAGTAGTACTCGTTGTCCACGAAGTAGTAGGTAAAGTTCGGCTTAGAGGTGGTTGCCTTGAAGATCCCGCAGTGGAGCACGCGCCAGCTCAGCGGCACGCCGAAGCTGGTGACGAACTCAATGTTGTACTGGGGATTGAATTTGATCTTTTTGTAGTAGGGAAGGATAACCGCTACTTCCACATCGGGGTGGTTGGCCAGTTCGTTGGGAAGGGCGTAAGCTACGTCTCCCAGGCCGCCGGTTTTGACATAGGGAGCCGCTTCGCTGGCGGCAAAGAGAATTTTCATATCGCTGTCCTTTCTTATGATTGCAGGGAGTTACCTCAATGGGCGGGCAGTGGGAAAGAACGGAAACAAAGCCAGCACACAAAAGGGCACTGGCTTTGTCCGAAATTCATTCAATCAAACGGTGTCGCCCTTTTGGATGATAATGGGGGAATTGGGTGCGCCCACCAGGGTCTTTCCAGCGGTGATGGTGACATCCTTATCAATAATGGCGTTTTCCAGATAGCAGTCTGCGCCAATGTCAGAGCCCTGCATGATGATGCAGTTCTTGATCTGTGCGCCCTTAGCCACGCTCACATCCCGGAACAACAGGGTGTTGGCCAAAGAACCTTCAATCCGGCAGCCGTCGGCGATCAGGCAGTTATCTACTTCGCAGCCTTCCATGTAGAAGGTGGGGGCTTCATCCCGAACCTTGGTGTAGATGGGGCTGTTTTCGGCGAAAATGTCCTGGCGGACGGTATCGTCCATCAGCTTCAGGTTGTTGGCAAAGTAGGTGGGTACGTTCACATTGCGCAGTACACTGTACTTGTGCTCGTAAGTGTTGATGCTCAAAATGCCCTGGTTGAACTCCAGTTGCAAGAAGTCCCGCTCGAAGTCGTACAGGCCCTGGGCAGCCGCCTTGGAGATCCGCTCTACCAGCAGATCTTTCTTCAGGATGTACATCCCCATGCCAATGAGGTTGTCCTTGGTGTAGCCGGTGTGCATCAGCACTTCGGTGACCTTGCCGTCATCGTCGGCTTGGAGCACCAGATCTTTGCTTTCTCCGTCTACAGCGGGATCTTCCCGGTTGCAGATCACAGTGACATCAGCGCCGCTTTCAATGTGGGATTTCAGCGCTAGACGGTAGTCAATGTTGCAGATGACGTTGCAGTCACTGAGCAGCACATACTCGCCCTTGGCCCGAGCCAGGAACTTTTCTGCGCCGTACAGGGCTTCCAGCTTGCCGCGATACACGCTGGTTTGGCCTTCGCCGAAGGGAGGCAGGATAAACAAGCCGCCGTCTTTGCGGTTGAGGTCCCATTCTTCACAGGATCCCAGATGGTCCATCAGGGACTGGTAATTTTGCTTGGTAATGACGCCGATGGTGGTGATTTCAGAGTTTACCATGTTGGACAGCACAAAATCCACCAGGCGGTACCGTCCGCCGAAGGGAACGCTGGCCAGGGTGCGCTGTTTGGTCAATTCACCCATTTTGGCGTCATGGATGTTGGAAAAGATTAAACCGATCATATTCATGTTCATATCACCCATTCTGCCGGTCATGCCGGCGATTATTTCAGATTTCAAAACCCGGATGTCGATTAAATGATCTCCTTGGGATTGACAACCTGGTTTTCCTCGATCTTCTTGCCGGCGCCGATGACGGTGACGCCAAATGCGTTGATGTCCTTATTGGGAGAACCGCCTACTTTGGCATTCTTGCCAATGGTAGCGCCTTCGCCGATGATGGCATATTCCACGACGGCGCCGGGTTCCACCACGGTGTTGGGCATGATCACGGAGTGATCCACCACAGCGCCTTCTCCGATGGTGCAGCCGGTAGAGATAATGGAGTGCTCCACTTTGCCCCGCAGGGTGCAGCCTTCCGCCATCAGGGAGTGATCCACCGTAGCGTCCTTGGAGACGTAGCAGGGGGGCTTGGCGTAGTTACGGGCGTAGATCTTGAAATCGGGATCCTTCAGATCGAAGGGAATGGAATCGTCCAGCAAGTCCATGTTGGCCTGCCACAGGCTTTCGATGGTTCCGACATCCTTCCAGTAACCGGAGAAGGGATACGCGAACATTCTCTGATTGTCTGCCAGCATGGCGGGCAGAATGTTTTTGCCAAAGTCGTTGGAAGAATTGGGATCCTCTTCGTCGGCAATCAGGTATTTGCGCAGTACCTTCCAGTTGAAGATGTAGATGCCCATGGAGGCGTTGGTGCTCTTGGGATGGGCGGGCTTTTCTTCAAACTCGTAGATGGAGTTATCGGGGTTGGTGTTCATGATGCCGAACCGGCTGGCTTCTTCCAGGGAAACGTTAATGACGGCGATGGTGCAGTCTGCATTCTTTTCCTTGTGATATTCCAGCATGGCGTTGTAGTCCATCTTGTAGATGTGGTCGCCGGAGAGGATCAGCACATAGGTGGGGTTGTACATATCGATGAACTTGATGTTCTGGTAAATGGCATTGGCTGTGCCTTTGTACCATTCGGTTTTGCCCTTCTTTTCGTAGGGGGGCAGAACGTGGGCACCGCCGTAGTTGCGGTTTAAGCCCCAGGGCTGGCCGTTTCCGATATAGTCGTTGAGGACCAGAGGCTGATATTGCGTCAGGATGCCTACGGTGTCGATACCGGAGTTGATGCAGTTGGACAGGGGGAAGTCGATGATCCGGTATTTTCCGCCAAAAGGAACCGCCGGTTTCGCAATATCCGCCGTCAGAACCTTCAGTCGGCTGCCCTGGCCGCCGGCCAGAAGCATTGCAATGCAATTCTTGTGTCTCTCTAACATTATTTTACCTCCTTGCAGCAAGCTGCATGATTTCCCATGAATTTATTCCTTCTCCGACTTGGATTTCGTCGGTTTGGGGGCTGCTTTTGCGGCTTTGCGAACTGCGGCGCTGGCCGTCTTTTTCACTGCCGTTTTGGCGGCATTCTTTACCGCAGAAGTGCGGCTGCGCCGGGCAGATGTCTTGGTGGCGGCAGGTTTCCGTGCAGGAGACTTGCGCACCGTGTAGAATGTGGTGGACAATGGCGGCAATGTCAAGCTGATGCTCTGATCATAGCCGTGCATAGGGGTTTTGTTGTCACTCTTTACCGGCTTGAGTTCCACGCCGTTTCCGCCGTATTTCTTGGCGTCGCTGCAGAAAACAGGGGTGTAGGTGCCGCGGTAAGGTGCGCCGATGCAGTAATCCTCCCGCAGTACCGGTGCAAAGTTGCAGATGATGATCAGTTCCTTGCCCTTTTTATCAATCCGGCGGAAGGAGATGACGTTTTGCTCATAATCGTCGTGGCTGATCCACTGGAAGCCTTCCCAGCTGGTGTCGTTTTCCCACAACGGTGAATTTTGCAGATAGAAGTGGTTGAGTTCTTTCACATATTCCAGCATCTGGCGGTGCTTTTCAAATTCTAATAGTTTCCAATCCAGCTGCTCTGCGTAGTTCCACTCGTTCTGCTGGGCAAATTCGCTGCCCATGAACAACAGTTTCTTTCCGGGATGGGCCATAATATACGCATAGAAGGTGCGCAGATTGTCAAACCGTTGGTCGTAGTCTCCCGGCATTTTCCCGATCATGGAGCACTTGCCGTATACGATTTCATCGTGACTCAAGGGAAGGATGTAATTTTCGCTGAAGGCGTAGGTAAAGGAGAAGGTGAGGTTGTTGTGGACGCCTTTGCGGAAGAAGGGATCGGTGGACATATACACCAGCATATCGTTCATCCAGCCCATATTCCATTTGTAGTGGAAGCCCAAGCCGCCGTCGTAACCGGGTTTGGTTACATTGGGGAAGGCGGTAGATTCCTCTGCGATCAGGAGGGCTGACGGATTGGCTTCGTGCACGGCGTTGGCAAGCTTGCGGAAAAATTCCACCGCTTCCAGATTGATGTTTCCGCCGTCTTTGTTGGGACGCCATTCGCCGCCCTGCTTGCCGTAATCCAGATACAGCATACTGGCCACGGCATCCACCCGCAGTCCGTCGATGTGGTACTGTTCCAGCCAGAAGGTGGCGCTGCTCATCAAGAAGCTCAGCACCTCGTTGCGGCCGAAATCAAAGATCCGGGTGCCCCAGTCGGGGTGTTCGTTTTTCAGCGGATCGGAATATTCATAGCAGAAGCCGCCGTCAAACTCATACAGGCCGTTGGCGTCTTTGGGGAAGTGGGCGGGAACCCAGTCCAAAATCACTCCGATGCCGGCTTTGTGGCACTGGTTGACGAAATCCATGAAAGCATGGGGCGTACCATACCGGGAAGTGGGGGCAAAGTAACCGGTGACCTGATAACCCCACGAGGGCTCGTAAGGATATTCGGTAATGGGCATCAGTTCAATGTGAGTGTATCCCATCTCTTTCACATAGGGGATGAGCTGTTCCGCCACCCGGGAGTAGCTGAGGTATTCGCCGTTGTCGTACTTGCGCCAGCTGCCCATGTGCATCTCGTAGATATTCATGGGGGATTCCAGGGTGTGCTCTGTTTTTTTCTGTTCCCGGTAAGCATCGTCAGTCCACTGGAAACCGCCGATATCGTAAATCTTTGTGGCAGTGCCGGGGCGTGTTTCCATGTGGTAGCCGTAGGGATCGCTTTTATAATTGATGTTTCCGTCAGGACGCTTGATGTAGTATTTATACGCGTCGTAAACCGCAACATGGGGGATAAAGCACTCCCAGCAGCTTCCGTCACTGAGACGGCGCATTTCCGGCGCAGCATTGTAGTCCCAGTTATTGAAATCGCCTACCACCCGAATGCTTTGAGCGTGGGGCGCCCAGACACGGAAGATGTACCCGTCCTCTCCATTTTGTTTCCAGGGGTGGGAGCCAAAGAAATCGTAGGCGCGGTAATTTTCTCCGCGATGGAAAATGTATAAGGGAAAATCCTCATACTTGGGTGCCGCTTTGGCTGATTGAGGCACCGCTTTTCCTACTGCATCTTTTGAAGTGACCATAGATGCGTTTCACACCTCTTTCGCTGTAGATTCTATTTGTGAGCTCCTGGTTTTGGGGGGCCAAAAAGGAGGCACAGTTATTCGCAGTTTCATTATACACCATCCTGTGGATAATTACCATATAATTTTTTGCCTCTTTGGTATATTTATGTACATTGGCCAAAAAACACACCGGAAATTTCATTAATTGCCTAAAAGACAGTTGCAAATTTTACGTGAATTAAATTATTTTCGTACAAAATCCTCTTTTTTGTTTAAAAATCTGTACGTACAACTTAGCAGAATGAACGAAATGCCCAAATATGCCAATAAAAAACCCGCTCCAGATTCGGAGCGGGTCGAGACATCCCGATGGAAATTTTTATGGAGAAGTGGTGCTGCCGGATTCCGATTCCGAGGTGGTGGGTTGAGAAGTCTCCGGCTGGGAAGCTGGATCGTCAGGAGTGGAAGGCGTAGACGGCTGGGAAGGAGTAGAAGGGGTGGAAGATGGAGTAGAGGGCGTCGATTCCGGCGTGGATGGAGTGGGCTCGGTAGTAGAAGTGGTAGACTCCGGTTCCGATGCGGTGTTGGGGGAATCCGTATCAATGGCGTCTACGTTAGAGCCGCCGTTTCCGTCCTTCCGATAGGAAGAATTGGGAATGGCTTCGGTGCGGATCACTTGGCCGTCTTTGATGTACTGCTTTTCACCGGAAGCCGTGCAGCCGGTGCCCAAGCTGGTGGGCATGGTGCCGGTTTTCTGGCTGCTGATGGTGATGTAGTCATAGTCCGGGGATTTGTAGCCATACAGCGTTACCGTCAAGGTCCGGCCCTCCATTCCGGCTTGGATAAACACCGGCACGTTGGTGTCGTTGCGGAATTGGAAGTCGGTGCCGGGATAGCTTACCGCTGCGTCCTGGCCGATGGGCACATAACTGGAAGGCCAGGAGTGGTTGTGCCGCTCCACAATGGTCAGGTCCGCCCGGAGCACCGCCCCGTACAGAGTGGTGGATGCCTGGCAGATGCCGCCGCCGTAGTCGGTATCGCTTTTGCCGTTGAGGATCACGCCGGCTTCCACATAACCTAAGGAACCGTTGGTGGAGTTACCGGTGGTTTCGCAGAAGGAGAAGGTTTCTCCGGGATTCAGAATCGTTCCGTTGCAAAAACTCAACGCCAGAGCCATATTGTGGTTGCCGGCGGAGGTGTTGGTGGAACGAGTGGAGAAGGAGCAGATCTCTTGCACATAGGGCTGCATATCCGCCACCGTTAAGGTGGGAGCCACTTCATTGGCCACTACCTGTAGAGTAGCCACTTTGTTCGCTTTGGCCAGCGCCGCATCGGCTTTGGCTTTCAGGTCATTGGTGTCTACAGCCAGGCCGCTGGTGCCTTCTGCAAATTGAAACCGATCGGAGCCGGATTTGGAGAAATCCACTCCCACGGCCCGGGCGTTCACCATGGGTACATTGATCTGGGCAGCCACATCGTCCACCACGGCTTGAACGCTTTCATCCACCAGGGTGGCGGTAATGGAGTAGCTGACCGGATTTTCCTTTAAATCCTGGACGGCGTCGTAGCATTCTTCGGAAGTGCCGGTGCGCCCGATGGCATAAGCCTGTTCCAGAATCTGGGCGGTGTCGTAGGTAAAGGCAAACCGGTCGGTGTTGTAGACGTAATTCTGTCCGTTGTACACCATGGTGAGCTCAATGGTGGGACGAGCAGTTGCTTCCACCGCAGCCACTGCGGCAGTGGCTTCTTCCATGGTCATGCCGCTGATGTCCACTCCTTGGACGGTGATGCCGTCGAAGAAGGTATCGGTATTTTCCAGCACTTTGTTGACTTCCTGGATATGCTCCTGCTGCTGCTGTTCTTGGTGCTGGTTGAGCAGTACTACGCAGGTGACTGCAATGGCGGCCACCACTACAACAGCAATGACGCAAAACAGGATTAAAAATTTTTTGTTCCGAAAGCGCTGGGCGAGTGTTGATTTCATAGGCTTGGATTTTGGGGCGATCCCCCAAGATCCGGTCACATCCTTTCTCAGAACATTTCCTGAGTCTCAGTATAACACAAGATCCATCTAAATGACAGCATTTTGGAATTGTTTCCCTCTTTTTTTATGCAGAAAATCATCATTGAAAA
>DXWR01000182.1 GCA_019416775.1 Oscillospiraceae bacterium
ACATAGACGCCCAGATACAGAGCAGCCACCCCCATCCAGATGCGCCGGTTACGGCCCTTCTCTCCGGAAAATCCAATGGGCGGCAGCAGATGCCAGGCCATGAAAATGGGGGTCAGCCAAAACAAGGGGTGCCAATAAAACGCTTCCACCGGATCCCCCTGTAAAATCCAGGCAATTCCCCGCACCGTCCCGCAAAGGGGGCAGGGCAGCCCCAGCCATTCCTTCACCAAGCAGTGGATATCCAGACACCACAGCAGCCCTGCCGCTACAATCACAGATGCCAGAAACAGCAGCAATCGTTTGGTCAAACTCATGAGTCAAATCGCTTTCCGAAACCAACCAAGTTTAAATTTCCGGCTGTTTAATCCCCAAACACAATGCCCAGATCCTTGGCGCAGAGCACCAGAGGATCGTTCGGCTGCACCAGCTTGGACTTGCCGGCAATGTCTTTCAAAGGATGGTGGGTGACCTTGCCGTCCACCATGGCTACGCCCACACCGTACACATCCTGCTGGATCAATCGAGCCGCATAAGCGCCGAACTGGGTGGAGAGCACCCGGTCGTAGGCACTGGGAGAGCCGCCCCGCTGAATGTGTCCCGGCAGCACCAAACGGGTTTCGTTGCCGGTAAGCTGTTCCAGTTCCGCCGCCAATTTTGCGCCGACGCTGGAATATCCGGCCGCCTTCCGAGCCGCCAGACGTTCCTTGCGCTTCATCTTGGCTTCCTGGAGATCCATCGCTCCTTCCGCCACCGCGATGATGGAGAAGGCTTTTCCCTTTTCCGCTCTCTGGTCCATGACCTTGGCCACCTTTTCCAGGTCGTAGGGGATTTCCGGCAGCAGGATGGCGTCGGCGCCTCCCGCCACACCGGCATTCAAGGTCAGCCAACCGGATTTATTCCCCATCAGTTCCACTACCATCACCCGGCCGTGGCTGGTGGCGGTGGTGTGGATCTTGTCAATGCAGTCGGTGGCGATGTCCAGTGCGGAGTGGAACCCAAAGGTGACGTCGGTGCCGTACAGGTCATTGTCGATGGTCTTAGGCAGACCGATGGCGTTCAGACCTTCCTCCGCCAACAAGGCAGCGGTTTTATGGGTGCCGTTGCCCCCCAAAATCAAAAGACAATCCAGTTTCATGGCCTTGTAGTTGGCTTTCATATTCTTAACTTTGTCCACATTATCCTCGCCGATCACCCGCATTAATTTGAAGGGCTGACGGGAGGTGCCTAAAATGGTGCCGCCCAAGGTGAGAATGCCGGAAAAATCGCTTTTCTTCATGGTTTTGTATTCCCCATGGATCAAGCCCCGGTATCCGTCCTGGATTCCAATGATCTCAATATCCGGCATCAGATGGTAGCTGGCCTTGGCTACCCCCCGGATGACCGCATTCAAACCGGGACAGTCCCCGCCGCTGGTGAGAATTCCAAT
The DNA here is from genome assembly GCA_019416775.1 of Oscillospiraceae bacterium. Taxonomy (GTDB): domain Bacteria; phylum Bacillota; class Clostridia; order Oscillospirales; family Ruminococcaceae; genus Egerieicola. The sequence continues at coordinate 1,427 of DXWR01000182.1, forward strand.
TCGTTTGCCCATGCTTACCTCTCCTTTCGCTTTCCTGAGAAAGTCTATTCTTATTATACCAAACCGGCTGGATGGTTTCAACCATTCCGTTTTCGAGGGTTTTGATCGCTGTTTTCCACTATTGTTATTTTGTACAAAAATCTATTTTGTGATTGACAAAAAATATTTATTGTGCTATTCTTAGTTTAGAATAATAAATGATGATTCCCCTTCTGATTCCCTCTGCAAAAGTACCAATCAGTTGCGGCAATTCCCCTTGTAAGGTAAGGCAACTGGTTTTTCCGGTTGCCCTTTGTGTTTGGAGGTGATGCAAATGAAACTGACCAAAACCAAAAAACGGCTGATTGTCATTCTCGCCGTTGTCCTGGTGATTCTGCTGGCGGCCTTCCTCAGTCTGTGGCTCACCGGGGT
>DXWR01000183.1 GCA_019416775.1 Oscillospiraceae bacterium
AGCTTGCCGCATTTGTCTTTGGGAATGCCGGGACCATCGGCAAAGGACACGTCCACCGCCAGCACCAAATCCGGGTGAATCCGGTATCCGGCAGTTTTGGCCCCGGCGGAATTTACCTCTTCCCGGTTGGAAAACAGCAGGGTAATGCCGCAGTGCAGGGGGGCGTCTTTTAACAGCTCCAGCACTCCCAGCAGGGTGGCCATTCCCGCCCGGTCATCCAGCCCGGAGCCGTTGACCCGGGTCTCTCCCAGTTGATGGAAGGGAGCTGCCAGGATGGCAAAGCTGCCCAGGGGAAATTTGTCCTCTGCTTCCGCTTTGGTCAGGCCGGTGTCAATGAGCAGGTCGGTGATTTCCGGCACACTGTCCCGGTCTTCAGATTTGGTCAGATGGGGCGGGATGGAGGCCACCACTCCGGAAAGCCACCTTCCTTCCTTTTGGCTGAACAGCAGTATGCCTTGGGCAATCATCACCCGCCGGTCCATGCCGCCGTAAGCCGCTAGCTTCAAAAATCCGTTTTCCTCATAGCCGGTGACCACCAAACCGATCTGGTCGATGTGGGCGTCCAGCAGCACCACCGGTTTCCCAAACTGGGGGGCGCGGAACTGGCCGATGACGCTGCCGAATTGGTCCACCTCCACGGTGGAGGGGATGCAGTATTCCCCCATCAGTTTTTTGGCTGCCTTGGGCGCAGACCAGCACTGGCGGTTTTCCCAGCGGTTGATGGTTTCAGGCTGGGGGCAGAACACCTGCAGCCAGTCCAGCATCTTTTGTTCTAGTTGGTCCAATCTGTTTCACTCCAAACTGTTGACAATCTTCTTGAAATGATGACCCCGCTGTTCAAAGTTCTTGTATAAATCAAAGCTGGCGCTGGCAGGGCTGAGGGTGACCACGTCCCCGGGCACGGCGTGTTCCCGGGCGGTCTGCACCGCCTCTTCCAGGGTGTTTACCGTGATGATTTCCGGATTGCCCGGGGTGTACCCCTCATAACCGGTGACGGCGGCTTTGATTTTGGGGCCGGTAGCTCCCAGCAAAATCAGCAGCTTCACCCGTTCCACCACATCCTTGGCCAAAGGCTCATAGGGGATGTGCTTGTCGTAGCCTCCGGCAATGACAATGAGTTTTTGGTTAAAAGCCCGCAGTCCTGCAATGGTTCGGGTGGGGCTGGTGGCGATGCTGTCGTTGTAGTAGCGAACTCCGTCCAAGGTGCGCACCAATTCGATCCGGTGCTCCACCCCGCCGAAGGTCTTGGCTACCTGGACGATCACCTCGTCGCTGACCTCGTCGCTGACGGCAGCAATGGCGGTGAGGTAGTTTTCCACGTTGTGCATCCCGGGAATTTTAATGTCCTCCATCTGCAAAATGGGGGTGGCTTGGCCCTTGTGCACCCGGCAGAGCATTCCGTCTTCCTTTAAATAGCTGCCTTCATAGGGCATTTCCTTGCGGGAGAAAAAGGCCACCCGGCCCCGGACCTGAGGGGCAAAGGAGCGGGTAATGTCGTTATCCAGGTTCAGTACGGTTTTGGAGAAGGCGTTGGAGTGGGCAAAGATATTGGTTTTGCTCCAGGTGTACTCCTCCATGGTTTTATGCACATTGAGATGGTTGGGGGAGAGGTTGGTCACCACCGACACATCCACCGGCTGGCGCATGGAAAGCAGCTGGAAGGAGCTGAGTTCCACTACCGCCCGGTCCTCCGGCTGAACCTGCTCGATGATGGGCAGCAGGGCCTTGCCGATGTTGCCTCCCAGCCAGACAGTTTTGCCGCTGGCTTTCAGCATTTCGGAGATCAAAGTGGTGGTGGTGGTTTTGCCGTCGCTGCCGGTGACGGCGTAGGTCTTGCAGGGGCAGAGATCGAAGAAGCACTCCATCTCACTGGTGACAATGACCCCGGCCTTGCGGGCCTGGGTCAGCCGGTCCATGTGGAAGTACATTCCCGGGGTGCGGAAGAGGATGTCGCAGTTTTCCTCTAACCCGTCCAGGTAGCCTTCCCCCAGTTTGAATTTGGCGCCCAGTTCCTTCAAGGCGGTGTAGTTTTCCCCAATCTGTTCCGGACTGGAGCGGTCCACCACCGTGACGTCGATTCCCTTTTGTAAAAACAGTTTAATCAGGTCAAAGTGGCTGACCCCCATGCCAACCACCCAAACCCGCTTGGTTTTCAGCATTTCAAAAAATTGTACCGCTTTGGTGTTCATAACCTTTCCCATCCTTTCCCAAGTTCGGTTCGATACTTCATTATAGTTGCATTCCCTGAAAAAAGCAATCCCCACCCCCTGTTTCCTTGGGAAAAATCCGAGGTTTTAGATTGTATTTTCCGCCGAAATACGGTATACTGAAAGATGGATAATTGCAGGTGGAATTTCCTGAATTTTTTGGTCAAAAAGCTAAATTTCTGGGATTCCCTGCCGGAACAGAATGGACATTAAGGAGGTTTGACTATGCTTTACATTGGCATCGACCTGGGCACCTCGGCGGTGAAGCTGCTTTTGATGGACGAAAAGGGCTCCATCCTCCATCAGGTCAGCCGGGATTATCCCGTGGAGTACCCTCATCCCGGCTGGAGCCAGCAAAACCCGGAGGATTGGTGGCTGCGGGTCCAGGAAGGGATTACCATCTTGTTAAAAGGCCAGGAAGCCCATAAGGTCAAAGGCATCGCGGTGGCAGGCCAGATGCACGGGCTGGTGGCTCTGGATCACGCCGGTCAGGTGATTCGTCCCGCCATTTTGTGGAATGACAGCCGCACTCAGCCTCAGACCGATTTCTTAAACCAAGACCCGGGAAAGGAGGCCCTCAGCCGTCTCACCGGCAACATTGCCTTTGCCGGATTTACCGCGCCCAAGCTGCTTTGGATGCGCCAGGCGGAACCTAACCTGTTTGCTCGGATTGCAAAGATTCTTCTGCCAAAGGACTACATCAATTACCGCCTTACCGGCGTTCTTTCCACCGACTATTCCGACGCTTCCGGTACTTTGCTGCTGGATGTAGAAAAGGGCTGCTGGAGCCAAACCATGCTGGATCTCTGCGGCATTACCCAAGATCAGCTTCCCCCTCTGCACAAAAGCTTGGAACCCATCGGCACGGTGAAGCCGGACCTGGCCCGCCGTCTGGGCCTGCCCCGAGGGGTGACGGTTTGCGCCGGAGCGGGGGATAATGCCGCCGCCGCGGTGGGCTGCGGGGTGGTTGGCCCTGGCAAATGCAACATCAGCTTGGGCACCTCCGGCACTGTGTTTATCACCGGGGAGCAGTTTACGGTGGATGAGAAAAACGCCCTCCATTCCTTCCGCCATGCCGACGGGGGATACCATCTTATGGGCTGCATCCTTTCGGCAGCCAGCTGCAACCAATGGTGGATGGAAAACATCCTCCACACCAAGGACTACAGCGAAGAACAGCAGTTTATCTCCCAGGACACCCTGGGTTGCAACCCGGTGTATTTCCTTCCTTATTTAATGGGGGAGCGCAGCCCTCACAATGACGCCTTGGTGCGTGGTGCATTCTTCGGCCTTTCTATGGATACGCCTCGGGAAGCCATGACCCAGGCGGTGCTGGAAGGAGTGGCCTTTGCCATTCGGGATTGTGTGGAAATTGCCAAAGGCCAGGGCATCCCGGTGACTTCCAGCCGGCTTTGCGGCGGAGGAGCCAAAAGTTCTCTATGGCAAACCATTTTAGCCAACGTGTTGGGGATTCCCTTAGAGCTGCCCCAAACCGAGCAGGGCCCGGGCTACGGCGGCGCCATGCTGGCAGCGGTGGCCTGCGGGGAAGCGGAGGATCTCACGGCCTATGCCAATCGTCTCTGCAAGATGAAAGCTAAGATCCTGCCGGAACCGGGTTTGGTGCGGCGGTATCAAAAGCGATACCAAGCATGGAAACAGCTTTATCCCCGGCTGAAGGACTGGTACGGGGAATAACGGGAAAGGAATTCACATATGCAGGATCTTTCGCAGCTTTATGAAATCGCCCGGCAGACCCTCCGCCCCATGCAGCTAAAGCAGTATGGAGAAGCGGGTCAGGTGGCCTGCGCCTTGGAAACTGCCAACGGGAATATCTTCACCGGCATCTGTATCGACCTGCCTTGTTCTTTGGGCTTTTGCGCCGAGCAGGCAGCTATGGCGGAGATGCTGAAAGCCGGGGAAACCCAAATCGTCCAGATTCTTGCCGTAGGGGAGAAGGGAAAGGTTCTTCCGCCCTGCGGCCGGTGCCGGGAATTTATGGCGCAAATCGACCGGCGCAATCTGGATGCTCTGGCGGCGGTAAGCCAATCTCAGGCAGTGCCGTTAAAAGAACTGCTGCCCAAACGGTGGGACGATGAAACTTAGATGAAACAAAAAAACAGATGAAACCCATAAAGGAGGAATTTTCAATGAACAGCACTAATATCCCCCAGGTAAAGCTGGGGATCGTGGCGGTGAGCCGGGACTGCTTCCCCATTCAGCTTTCCGAAAGCCGCCGCAGCGCCATTGTGAAGGAATGTCAGGCTTTGGGTTTGAAAGTGGCGGAGATCCCCACTGCGGTGGAAAACGAACAAGATATGCTTCAAGCGGTGAAGGAAGCCCAGGAGGCGGGATGCAACGCCCTGACGGTGTTTTTGGGCAACTTCGGTCCGGAAACTCCCGAAACGTTGCTGGCCAAATATTTTGACGGCCCCTGTATGTTTGTGGCGGCGGCAGAAGGAGACGGCGACTTAATCGGCGGCCGGGGAGACGCTTATTGCGGTATGCTCAACTGCTCCTACAACCTGGGGTTGCGGGGGTTAACCGGCTATATCCCCTCCTATCCTGTGGGGACCGCCAAGGAAATTGCCGGCATGATGGCGGAGTTTGTTCCCATTGCCCGGACGGTGCTGGGGCTGAAAGATCTGAAGATCATCACCTTCGGTCCCCGTCCTCAGGATTTCTTTGCCTGCAACGCTCCCATCCAGGGACTGTACCAATTAGGGGTGGAGATTGAGGAAAACAGTGAATTGGATCTGTTAGCCGCATACCGCGCCCACGAAAAGGATCCCCGAATTCCCGGCATCTGCCAAGAGATGGCACAGGAAATGGGGGAGGGAAACTACTATCCCGATCTCAGCGCCCGGATGGCCCAGTTTGAGCTGACCCTGTTGGATTGGGCCCAGGAGCACAAAGGCAGCCGGAAGTATGTGGCTTTTGCGGATAAGTGCTGGCCCGCTTTTCCCAAAGAATTTGGCTTTGAACCCTGCTACGTCAACAGCCGTTTGGTGAGCCAGGGCATTCCGGTGGCCTGCGAAGTGGATATTTACGGGGCTTTGTCGGAATATATTGGAATGTGCGTTTCCGGAGAGACGGTGACTCTGCTGGACATCAACAACAGCGTGCCTTCCTACCTCTATCGGGAGGACATCGCCGGGAAATTTGACTATTCTCTTACCGACACCTTTATGGGCTTCCACTGCGGCAACACCCCGTCCTGTAAGCTCTGCGGCGGCGGGGCAGTGAAGTACCAGTTGATCCAGCATCGGCTGCTGGAACCGGAAGGAAGCCAGCCGGACTTTACCCGGGGCACCCTGGAGGGTGACATCGCCCCCGGCCCCATCACCTTCTACCGCCTTCAGTGCGACAGCCAAGGGCAGCTTCGCTCCTACATTGCCCAGGGCGAGGTGCTTCCGGTTCCCACCCGGTCCTTTGGGGGCATCGGCATCTTTGCCATTCCGGAGATGGGACGGTTTTACCGCCATGTGTTGATCCAAAAACGCTATCCCCACCACGGCGCGGTGGCTTTCTCCCACTGCGGCAAGACGCTGTTTGAGGTGTTCAAACTGTTGGGAATTGAGGATATTGCCTATAACCAGCCAAAATCCCTGCCCTATCCTACCGAGAACCCCTTTGCTTAATCCTGCGATGATAGGATAAAAGGCCGTCCCTCCGTAGTCCCATCTGTTCGTGAAATGGGTTGGAGGGGACGGCTTTTTCAGACAAAAAAGTAAAACCACCCGGTTTGCACTGTTGCATTCGGGTGGTTTAGGCATTGCCTTGTCTCACGCTTCCTGAGGAGCGCCAACCGGGCAGGTGCTGGCACAAGCGCCGCAATCCATGCAAGCGTCTGCGTCGATTACGTACTTGCCGTCGCCTTCGCTAATCGCACCAGCGGGACATTCTGCTGCACAAGCGCCGCAGGAGATGCAATCATCACTGATCTGGTATGCCATCCTTTTTCACCTCCGTGAATTTTTGTTATCCCTATTCTAACACAGTTAGGTTTGGTTTTCAACCCCTTGT
>DXWR01000184.1 GCA_019416775.1 Oscillospiraceae bacterium
TTGACAGCAGAAATAACGCCGGCTATAATAATTAGAGTTCTAATAATAAGAATTCAAATTAAGGAGAAAGGGCCATGGAACTGAATTTTCACTATCAAATCATGGCGGCGCACACCGACTTTCAAAAAAAGGTGCTGAACCGGCTGCGGAAAGCCGGGCTGACGGCAGGTCAGCCTAAGGTATTGGACTATTTGAAAGACCACAACGGCGCCAATCAAAAGGCCATTGCCCAAGGCTGTCACATGGAGCCGGCTTCGGTAAGCAGCGTGCTGACAGGTATGGAACACGCCGGGCTGATTTCCCGACAGGCAGAGCCCGGAGACCGAAGGAGTCTGCGGGTTTATCTCACTCCCTTAGGGGAGGAAAAGAGCCGGTTGACTCAGCAGGTTTTTGGGGAGCTGGAAGCTCAGGCATTGCGGGGAATCCGTGACGCGCAGCGCCGGGAATTGATTGCCTTGTTGGTTCAGGTGGCGGAGAATTTAAAGGACGAGAAAGGGGAAGCAGAATGAGTGAAGCAAAAGCAGGGAAAAGGAACCCCAAGGAGTTGGGGCTGCGGTACGGTATTTTTCTCATCGGACTATTTATCAATTCGCTTGGAGTGAGCCTGATTACCAAGGCCAACCTAGGAACCTCTCCCATTTCCTCCATCCCGTATGTGCTGAGTTTGGAGTTTCCGTGGTCTATGGGGGTATTCACCATCCTCTTTAATGTGCTGTTGGTGATCTTCCAGTTGATTTTGCTGCGGAAAAAGTTTAAGCTGGAATACTGGCTTTAGATTCCGGTGGCCATCCTCTTTGGGTGGTTTATTGACCTGACCATGATGCTGTTGGGCTGGATGAATCCTCAGGGCTATCTGCTGGAGGTGGTGAGTCTGCTCATCGGCTGCGCTGTGTTGGGATTTGGCGTGTACTTAGAGGTGCTGGCGGATGTGGTGATGCTGCCGGGAGAATCCTTTGTCCGCTCCATTGTGGCTACCTGGCATACTGACTTCGGCATTACCAAAATCTGCTTTGACGCCTCCATGACGGTGATCGCCGGAGTCATGTCCCTCTGCTTCTTCCACGGCCTGCAAGGGGTGCGGGAAGGCACCATTGTGGCGGCGCTGTTGGTGGGTTTTCTTGCCCGACTGCTGGGGCGGTGGCTGCGATTCCTCCCCGGCAAGCTGTATCCCCTTCGGTGCAGACAGAAAGCAGTACGGAAAAGAAGGAAGACGCTTGGTGCATTACCATAGAGCGGCAATACGGCTGCGGCGGCCGGGAGATCGGCAAAGAGCTGGCAGAACAGCTGGGCTGGGCGTACTACGACAGCGATTTGATCCGCTCTGCCGCAGGGACCACCGGCCTGCCGGAAGAGTTTGTGGAGGAAAAGGAAGAGGGAATGACCGGCAGCTTGCTGTTTGATCTGCTCCACTCTATGGAAGGATACGGCGGACAAAAAGCAGCCCCTCAGGATCGGATTTACCAGGCGGAATCCCAGGCCATCCGGGAATTTGCCGCCAAGGGCAACTGTGTCATCGTAGGGCGCTGCGGCGACTTTGTGCTCCGGGAGGATCCCAACTGCCTGCGGGTGTTTCTGCACGGTCAACCGGCTGTTCGGACTCAACGGGTTGCCCGGCGGGAAGGGATTTCACCTCAGCAGGCGGAAGAAAGACTCCAGCGGGAGGACCGCCGCCGTGGGGAACACTACCGTTATTACACCCACGGAGTTTGGGGAGCGGCTGCCAACTACCATCTGACGGTGGATACCGGTTTGGGCTTGGATTTCACAGAGAGATTAACTATTAAAAGTCAAGCCCTAAAAAGAGAGAAGGAGTGGAAAAACGGATGGTGCAAAAAGGGTATAGCAAAGCAGAGGCCCGAGAGGACCCCGGCAGACTATCTGGATAGAAGTCATTTTGCGGGACAATATGGTTGACCTGACTTTTGTAACGCAAAGATCAGACGCACCAGCTTTTTAGCAGCATGAGAAATGGCGACGTTGTAATGCTTTCCTTCTGCCCGTTTCTTAGCGAGATAAGCGGCAAAGGTAGAATCCCAGTGGCAGACGTACTTGGTTGCGTTGTAGAGAGCGTAACGCAGGTATCGTGAGCCCCGCTTTTCCATGTGCGGGTAACAATTCTTCAGTTGTCCGGACTGGTAAGTAGAAGGAGACATACCGGAATAAGCCAGCAGCTTGTCTGGGGAGTCAAACCGGGTAAAGTCGCCAACTTCAGCCAAAATCATGGCGGCCATGCGGAAGCCTAATCCGGGGATGGTGGTAATGGGAGAATCCAGTTCCTCCATCAAGGACTGGATCTGTTCTTCAATTTCCGCAATCTCGGCATCCAGTTCATGGATGAGGCGGATGGTGTGCTGCAATTCCAGGGACTTGGCAGGCATCCGGGAGCCAATGGAATTCCTGGCAGCATCTCGGATTGTCAGCGCCATATCCCGCTTGTAGCGGCCTTTGGAGGCATTTTCAAGCAGTGCTTTCAGTCTTGTTAAGTGAGCACCGGCAACCTGTTTGGCGCCGGGAAACTCCTCTAGCAAGGCGTAGACAGAAGCAATATGTAGAGAAGGAACCAGTTTTTCCAGTTCAGGAAACAGGATGCAAACCAGCCTGGAAACCGAAGATTTCAGCTTAGCCCGCTCATTTACTTTGTCAAAACGGTATCTGGTTAGTGACTTTAGCTCCTCGTTGTGGTATGCTATATCTGTGTAGGGTTTGAGGCCCGCATGGGATAACAGCATAGCCGCAATTGTTCGTGCATCCACCCGGTCAGTTTTGGTTTTTCGCAGACTGAGGCTTTTTCGGTAAAGGTTTGTGCGCAAGGGATTCAAGACATAGGTGGTCAGACCATTGTCAAGGAGAAATCCGAGCAGGTTGTAGCTGTAATGCCCGGTAGCCTCAAGCCCTACCATCATTTTGTCTTGCAGTGTGGTGCAATCCTGGATTCTCTGCAACAGAAGGTTAAAACCATTCATTGTGTTTGGAATGGTAAATACGTCTGCCAGGACTTCACCTTCTGAACTGACAATGAAGCAATCGTGCTTATCCTTTGAAACATCAATACCCACAGAAACAACCATAACAAATACCTCCGGAAAAATAGTTTGATGCTGCATCCACAGTGCACCTTACTTTTGTAGCCTTGTTCTACATCAACCGTCTGGCGGTATTTAACTGATTAACAAAAATGTAAGGGCCGTGGTTGGAACCTTTCTGAAACCATCTTGTGGTAGGAGTATTTCACCAATCCACAGCATCCCCTACATTGTAGCATAAAGTCCTTGGAGAGGGACTCTAATCACTACTACTCTATAATACAAGGGAGTATTTCAGATGAAACCCATTCAGGTGGGCATTGTAGGCGCTACCGGATATGCGGGGGTGGAGCTGATCCGCATCTTGTTAAACCACCCCGGCGTCGAGTTGGCAGGGCTGTGTTCGGTGAGCTTTGAGGGAAAGACCATTGACCAGGTGTATCCTGCTTTTCATGAGATTATTGACAAAACCCTGGTGAACGAGGATCAAGTGATCGACGCCAGCGACGTGATCTTCACCGGCGTCCCCCACGGGGTCTGCGAAGCCTTTGCAGCCAAAGCCTTAGCCAAGGGCAAAAAGGTCATCGATCTGGGAGCGGATTTCCGCTTGGACAAGGAAGAAGATTTTCAGCAGTGGTACGGCCTGCCTTACCGGCACCCGGAACTCCACAAAAAATCGGTATACTGCATCCCGGAACTTCACCGGGATTTGGTGCCGGGAAAAGAGATCATCGGCAATCCCGGCTGTTACCCCACCAGCATTGCCCTGGGGCTGGCGCCCCTGTTGAAAAGCGGCAAAGCGGATGCTCAGAGCATTATCATCGACTCCAAGTCCGGGGTCACCGGTTCCGGCCGGGGACTGAGCCAGACCAGCCACTACCCGGAGTGCAACGAAGCCTTCTCCCCCTATAAGGTGGCGGCTCACCGGCATACCCCGGAAATCGAGCAGACTTTGTCTCAGCTGGCAGGAGAAGAGCTGAAGGTGACCTTTGTGCCCCATCTGTTGCCGGTGAACCGGGGCATCGTTTCCACCATCTATGTGGGATTGAAGGACCCCCTTTCTGCTCAAGATCTGCGGCAGATGTATCAGGATTTCTACCAAACGGAAAAATTCGTCCGGGTGCTGCCCTTGGGAGAGGTGGCCAACCTGCGGAACGTGAAATATTCCAACTACTGCGACATCTCCCTCCATGTAGACAGCCGGACCAACCGGGCGATTATCGTCTCCACCATCGACAATATGGTGAAGGGAGCGGCGGGCCAGGCGGTGCAGAACATGAACCTGCTCTTCGGCTTGCCGGAAGACATGGGATTGGGCATGATTCCTCCCTCCTTCTAATTCCGGCTGCCAATTACGCCCAAACCCCAATCAGGAGGGTTTCAGCATGAAACTTCTATTTAAGCAGCGGCTCTTTTCCTGGTTTGACAGTTACGATATTTACGACCAAGAAGGCCATCCTGCCTACACCGTCAAGGGTCAGTTGTCCTGGGGACACTGCCTAAAGATCTTTGACCAAAACGGCAATGAAGCGGGAATGGTGAAGGAACGGGTGCTCACCTTTCTGCCTAAGTTTGAAGTGTATTTGGGCGGGCAGTATCTGGGCTGCATCCAGAAGGAATTTTCCCTTTTCCAGCCCCGCTACCACATCGACTTCAACGGCTGGCAGGTGCAGGGCAATCTCATGGAGTGGGACTACCGGATCTTTGATGCGACCGGAAAGCCGGTGGCGGTAGTCTCCAAAGAGATTTTCCATCTTACCGACACCTATGTGATTGAAGTGGCACAGCCCCAAAACGCTCTGCCGGCGCTGATGTTTGTGCTGGCGGTGGATGCGGAAAAGTGCTCCAGAAAGTAGTGATTGCCGGTTGAATGGGCAGATAGAGAAATACAACAAGGCTTGGCGGGGCCTCCCTGCTATCGATTCAAAAAAGAGGAATGCGGCATGATAAAATTGATTCCATTTGACGGATATGAATTTGTACCCGGCGGCGTCTGCGCCCCTAAAGGCTTTGTGGCGGGAGGACTGCACTGTGGTATCCGAAAGAACCAGACCAAAAAGGATCTGGCCATGATTTATTCTAAAGTTCCCTGCAAGGCAGCGGCCATGTACACCCAAAATAAGGTAAAGGGTGCCCCCATCCAGATCTGCAAGGAAAATCTGGTCAACGGGGTGGCTCAGGCGGTGATCTGCAACAGCGGCAACGCCAATACCTGCAACGCCGACGGGGAAGAAAAAGCCCGGACTATGTGTGAGCTGGCGGGAAAAGCGTTGGGGATTGCTCCCGAGGACGTGATTGTGGCCTCCACCGGGGTGATCGGCCAGGTGCTGCCCATGGAGCCTATTGCAGACCACGTTCAACAACTGGCGGACAGCCTTTCCCCCCAGGGAGGCAACGACGCCGCCCAGGCCATTATGACCACCGATACCGTGACCAAAGAGGTGGCGGTGCGGTTTACCATCGCAGGCAAGGAGTGCACCATCGCCGGCATGGCCAAGGGCAGCGGCATGATCCACCCCAACATGGCTACTATGCTCTGCTTTTTGACCAGCGACGTGGCCATCGACCAGCTTTTGCTGGAGCGGGCCCTGCAAGGAGTGGTGGCGGACACCTTTAACATGGTCAGCGTGGATGGGGACACTTCCACCAACGACACCTGCGCTTTGATGAGCAACGGTTTGGCGGAAAACCCGGAAATTGTGGACGCTTCCAGTCCGGAATACCGCGCCTTTGTGGACGGGCTCTACGTGGCGCTGATGAACCTCTCCCGGATGCTGGCGGCAGACGGAGAAGGGGCCACCAAACTGATGGAATGCGCTGTCACTGGCGCGGTAGACACCCAGAACGCCAAGATCATCGCCAAGAGCGTCATTACCTCCACCTTGTTTAAATGCGCCATCTTCGGCGAGGACGCTAACTGGGGCCGGGTGCTCTGCGCTATCGGCTACAGTGAAGCGGAGCTGGACATCCATGAAGTGAATGTGACCTTATCCAGCGCAGCCGGTTCGGTACAGGTTTGCCGGGACGGTGCCGGAGTGGACTTTTCCGAAGAGGAAGCCGCCAAGATCCTGGCGGAGGACGAAGTCCGCATCCTGGTGGAGCTGGGCGACGGCGTGGGAAGTGCCGTGGCTTGGGGCTGCGATTTGAGCTACGATTATGTGAAGATCAACGGGGATTACCGGACCTGAGATAATTTATTTGCCCAGGGAGTTTGGATCAGAAAAGGGGAAACAAGATTGGCTGAGGGAAATAAGATCGACAATTTGATGCGGGCTCAGGTGCTGGTAAACGCCCTGCCCTATATCAAGGATTACAATGGCCAGATCGTGGTAGTCAAGTACGGCGGCAACGCCATGGTCAGCCCGGAACTGAAGGATGCCGTAATGAAGGACATTGTCCTGCTGAGTTTGGTGGGGGTCCGGCTGGTGCTGGTCCACGGCGGCGGTCCGGAAATCAACCAGCAGCTGAAAAAGATCGGTAAGGAAAGCAAGTTTGTGGGCGGTTTGCGGTACACCGACGCCGAAACCGCCGAAGTGGTGCAGATGGTGCTGGCTGGCAAGGTGAATAAGGATCTGGTGGCTCTGCTGGCCCGTCACGGAGGCAAAGCCCTGGGACTCTGCGGTATGGACGGCCGGATGATGGAAGTGGAAAAGAAGCGCAGCGACGTGGATCTGGGCTTTGTGGGCAGCATCACCAAGGTGAACACCCAGGTGATTTTGGATGCTTTGGACAACGGCTACATTCCGGTGATTTCCACCGTGGCCGCTGACGAAAGGGGCCAGGTGTACAACATCAACGCCGACACCGCCGCCGCCAAAATTGCGGCAGAATTGAAGGCTAAAAACCTGATTTTGATGACCGATATCCGGGGGCTTTTGCGGGACAAAGACGATGAATCCACCCTGATTCCCCAGGTGCAGGTCAGCGAAGTGCCTAACCTGATCCGCCAAGGAATTATCAGCGGGGGGATGATCCCCAAAATTGAATGCTGTGTAGAGTCCATCCGCCGTGGGGTGAAGAAATCCCTGATTTTGGATGGGCGGATTCCCCATTCCCTGCTCATCGAAATGTTTACCGACGAGGGTGTGGGCACTATGTTCCTGTAAGGGATACCGGGCAAAGGAGAGAAGATTACCATGAGCGATTGGATGAATCTGGATCAAGAATATATTGTGGGCTGCTACGGCCGGTTTCCGGCGGTGCTGGTGAAGGGCCAGGGAGCCAAAGTCTGGGACGAAAACGGCAAGGAATACCTGGATCTGGGCAGCGGCATCGGGGTGAACTCCCTAGGTTACTGCGACCCGGAATGGGTAAAGGCGGTTTCCGATCAGGCGGCCGCTTTGCAGCACACCTCCAACCTCTACTACACCACCCCGGACATCGCTTTGGCCCAAAAGCTCTGCGGCGAAACCGGGTACCAAAAAGCCTTTTTCTGCAACTCCGGGGCGGAGGCCAACGAGGCCCTTTTGAAGATTGCCCGGAAGTACAGTTTTGACAAATACGGCAAGGGGCGGCACACCATCATTACCTTGGTGAACTCCTTCCACGGCCGCACCATGAACACCCTCACCGCCACCGGCCAGGAGGTATTCCACAACTTCTTCTTCCCCTTTGCGGAAGGCTTTAAGTACGCCCAGCCCACCTGGGAAGGGGTGCAGGAACAGTTGGACGATTCCGTCTGCGGCGTCCTCATCGAACCCATCCAGGGCGAGGGCGGGGTCTGCCCTCTGGACAAGGAGTTCGTCCAGAAGCTGGCCAAACTCTGCAAGGAAAAGGACATCCTGCTGCTCTGCGATGAAGTCCAAACCGGCATTGGCCGCACCGGCAAGCTGTTGGCGGCAGAGTGGTTTGACGTCAAGCCGGACGTGGTGAGCTTAGCCAAAGGATTAGGCGGCGGACTGCCCATTGGGGCGGTGCTCTGCAACGAAAAGACCCAGAATGTGCTGGGTCCCTCCCACCACGGCACCACCTTTGGAGGCAACCCGGTGGTCTGCGCCGGGGCGCTGGTGTGCCTCAACCGCATTGCCGACTCCGCCTTTTTGCAGCAGGTGCAGGAGAAGGGGGAACTGATCCGCTCCACCTTGAGCCGATCCCCGGAAGTGGAGGACATTGCCGGGCTGGGCATGATGCTGGGCATCCGGCTGAAAACCAAAACCGCCAAAGAGGTGGCCAACGCTGCTTTGGAAGCCGGGGTGCTGGTGCTCACCGCCAAGGAAAAGGTGCGCCTGCTGCCCCCCTTGACCATTACCAAGGAAGAACTCACCCAAGCACTGGAGAAGCTGCTGGGTGTTCTCAACGGATAAACAGATTGTAACGAAAGGATGAGACCCATGAACAACACCCATCTGCTGAAGATGCTGGATCTGGACAAAGAGGAGATTTTGGAGATCCTCAATCTGGCTGACCAGCTCAAGTACGAAAATCTCTACGGCATCCAGCACCATGTTTTGCAGGGTAAAACCCTGGGCATGATCTTCCAGAAATCCTCCACCCGGACTCGGGTATCCTTTGAAGTGGGGATGTACCAACTGGGAGGCGAAGCCCTGTTTTTGAGCAGCCGGGACCTGCAGCTGGGCCGGGGCGAACCCATCCAGGACACCGCCCGGGTGCTGAGCCGGTACCTCAACGGCATTATGATCCGTACTTTTGAACAGAAAGAAGTGGAGGATTTAGCGAAATTCGGGTCCATTCCGGTGATCAACGGCCTCACCGATTTCTGCCATCCTTGCCAGGTGCTGGCGGACTTGATGACCATCCGAGAATACAAAAAGAGCTTTGACGGCTTGAAGATGTGCTACATCGGGGACGGCAACAACATGGCCAACTCCCTGATTGTGGGCGGCTTAAAGGTGGGCATGAAGGTGGCCGCTGCCTGTCCCCAAGGCTATCTGCCGGATGTCCAGGTGCTGGACTTTGCCAAGGACAACCCCAACTTCCTGCTGACCCAGGACATTCTGGAAGCTGCTGCCGGGGCGGACGTGCTGTTCACCGACGTGTGGGCCTCCATGGGTGAAGAGGATCAGGCGGAACAGCGGCGCAAGGATTTTGCCGGCTGGCAGATCAACGACACCGTACTGGAAGCTGCCAATCCGGAGTGCATGGTGCAGCACTGCCTGCCCGCCCACCGGGGAGAAGAGATCACCGAAAAGGTGTTTGAAGCCCATGCCAAGGAAATCTTTGATGAAGCGGAAAACCGGCTCCATGCCCAGAAAGCGGTTATGGCCCTGTTGATGAAATAATAGAAAGCAAACCCCGAGGAATTTCCTCGGGGGCTTTTTGTCTGGATGGGTTCTGTCAGGGCTCCAATACCTTTTTGTGATACCCCTTGTTGCCGCAATAGGGGCATTTCATCTTCCGGCTGCGGCCCAGGTGAGGGGCAAACACCACCACTTTCAGGGTGGGGACGTACCGGGTATGACAGTGGGGACATTCATAGTATCCCGCATCCCGCTCCAGTTTCACTGCTACGGCAATCCCAGCGGCCAGCAAAACCAGCGCTGCCCCCAGCAGCCCGATCCGCCACCAGAGGATTTCGGTGGCAAAGCAGGCGGCAAACACCATGATGAGACAGGAGACGGTGGCACTGAAGCCGATGAACAGTTCCAAATTCAGCAGTTTTCTGCTGTTTCGGATTTCCTGCTGTTTGAGTGCCAGCAGGTTTTCCTCTGCCTTTTGACGATAATCTTCCATAGCAATCCGTTTCCCGGTCAGAAGTTCGTTGACGGTAATGCCCAGCAGCCCGCAGAGGGGGAGCATCAGGGAAGGGTCCGGCAGGCTTTTGCCGGTTTCCCATTTGGACACTGCCCGGTCGGTGACCCCCAGTTTCTCTCCCAGAACGGCTTGGGTGTAGCCGGCTTCCTTCCGGCAGGTGACGATGAAGGTTCCGATTTTTTTCTGATCCATGAGAAGGCCTCCTTTCTGGGTTTAGGATAGCAGATTGCCGTTTAAAAGAACAGGAACCAGTGGTTGAGTTTTGAAAAAATAAGATCAAATTGTCTTGCCCGTGGGACTTATACCGTTATTTCCACAGGAAAGACCGGCAATGAACGATTCTTTCAGCCGGTTATGGCAGGAGT
>DXWR01000185.1 GCA_019416775.1 Oscillospiraceae bacterium
GTACCCTGTATCGGCCTGCCCGGCACCATCGACAACGACATTTCCTGTACCGACTATACCATCGGCTATGACACTGCTATGAACACTGTTTGCGAGATGGTGGACAAACTCCGGGATACCGCCCAGTCCCATGACCGCTGCAGTGTGGTGGAAGTGATGGGCCGCCGGGCCGGCTACATTGCTCTGAACACCGGTATCGCCTGCGGTGCCACCTTTATTCTGGTGCCGGAACTGGATGTGGACGAAAACGAAATCATCGATAAAATCATGGCTGCCCAGAAGCTGGGCAAGCACCACTTCATCATTATGGTGGCAGAAGGGGTAGGCAACTCCGAAGCCTTGGCAAAGCGGATTGAAGACGCCACCGGTGTGGAATCCAGAGCCACCATTTTGGGCCACGTACAGCGGGGCGGCAATCCTACTGTGCGAGACCGTGTGGCGGCCACCCGTTTGGCTTACCGTGCCGTAGAATTGCTGGAGCAGGGCATCGGGGATCGTGTCGTGGGCTTCCAAAAAGGGGAAGTGGTGGATTACGACATCCACGAAGGCTTGGCCATGCGCAAACAGTTCCCGGTGGATCTGTATCGGATTGCCAACGAAGTGAGCTTCTGAGAAAATTGTATTGAAAGCAAAGGATTGGAAAACGTCTCTTTTGGGGGCGTTTTTCTTTTCCGGGGAAAGGAGTGGTACAATGCCCGGTTTCGCCGATTATCTCGCTTGGCGGGGAGATTTGAGTTTCGTCCAGGACCCCTTTCATCCGGTGGACGGGCTGCTGCTCAGCACTCTGGCATACCATCATTTTGCTCAATATGCTGATCCACCGGTGGGTGTAGGGATACCCTTTC
The DNA here is from genome assembly GCA_019416775.1 of Oscillospiraceae bacterium. Lineage (GTDB taxonomy): Bacteria > Bacillota > Clostridia > Oscillospirales > Ruminococcaceae > Egerieicola. The sequence continues at coordinate 846 of DXWR01000185.1, forward strand.
ACCAGGTGGCGGAGCAGATCCTTTCCCAGCCGCCGGAACGGTTAAGGGTGTTTGCTTCCGGTAAACGGGACGCCAATCTGTTGCGGCAAACCGCCAATTCCCCTCGCTTTCGGGATCAGCTGCTTTGGGCGTCGCAAGAAGTGCTGGATATAAGCCAACAGATTCAATTTGCCGCCATCACCCTCCAGTTGGACTACGGCGCAGCGGTGGTGTTTCGGGGGACGGACAACACTTTGGTGGGCTGGAAGGAAGACTTCAACCTGGGCTTTTTGGACACCCTCCCCGGTCAATGGCTGGCCCGGGACTACCTAGAGCAGACCGCCGCTTACCTGCGGGGACCGCTGTGGGTCTGCGGCCACTCCAAAGGGGGGAATTTAGCGGTGTTTGCCGCTTCCCAAGTGTCTTTGGCGGTGCAGAACCGGATTGTGGCGGTGTATAATCAGGACGGCCCCGGTTTCAGCCGGTCGGTGGTGGAACAGCCGGGGTACCAGGCCATTCTTCCTAAAATAGAAACCTTCGTCCCTCAGTTTTCGGTGTTCGGTATGCTGCTGGAACACGAAGAACCCTATACCGTGGTAAAGAGCCGTGGCATGGGGATGATGCAGCACGACCCCTATGCCTGGGAAATTCAGGGCAATGACTTTATCCGCCTAACTCAGGTGAGCAACGCCAGTCGGGTGATCGACTCCGCCATGCGCCGGTGGCTGGCTGGTTTGACTTCCGGTCAGCGGGAGGAGTTTGTGGACGGGCTGTATGAACTGCTGGCCGCCTCCAACGCCAGAACCTTGGAGGAGTTGGCCAATCCCAAAAAGATTATGGCCATCTGGCGGCAGTACACCCAAAAGGACAAGGAAAAACGCAAGCAGATGGGTCAGATTCTTCGCCGCCTGGCTCGGGCCGCTGCCTGGGCGGTGCGGGAACAGGGAAAACAAAATAACAACAAACGCCAGCCGGAAGGATGATCTCAGTCTTTCCGGTTTTCTGTTTTGCATTTTCCTGCCAGCTGTGATATAATGATTGCCTAAGGCAATCATTACGGTTCCTACCTTGCCGCCCAAAAGCAAGGGCGGCATTTTGCCTGACGGCAAAAATCGGTGGAAACCCAACTGATACTTTTAGGTGTCATGATTGCCTAAGACAGTCATTACGGTTTCCACCTTGCTGCCCAAAAGCAAGGGCGGCATTTTGCCTGACGGCAAAAATCGGTGGAAACCCAACTGACACTTTTAGGTGTCATGATTGCCTAAGGCAACCATTACGGTTCCCACCTTGCCGCCCAAAAGCAAGGGCGGCATTTTGCCTGACGGCAAAAACCGGTGGAAACCAACCGATATTTTACAGATTTTTTAAGGTATACTATTCCTGTTTGTAAGACAAAAACCGAAAGGAAGACTGTGATGGAACTGTCTCCCAAACAGCAGATGGAGCAGCTCACTGCAACCCTGCTTCGCTATAACGACGAATATTATAACCAAGATAACCCCAGCGTACCGGACGATGTGTACGACAAACTCATGGTCCAGCTGCGGGAACTGGAGGCTCAATATCCAGAGTATGCCGCTCCGGATTCCCCCACCAAGCGGGTGGGAGGCAGCGCATCCGCCATCTTCACAAAGGTGCCCCACACCGTCCAGATGGCGTCCCTCCAGGACGTGTTTTCTTTAGAAGAGATCGACGATTTCGACCACCGCATCCGCCAGATCACCGATTCCCCCTACGTGGTGGAGGTGAAGATCGACGGGCTGAGCGTTTCCCTGGAGTATGAAAACGGTGTGTTTTCCCGGGGCTCTACCCGGGGGGACGGTTTTGTAGGGGAGGACGTGACCCAAAACCTTTTGACCATTCAGGCCATTCCCAAACGGCTGAAAACCCCGGTGGAGTACCTGGAAGTCCGGGGCGAGGTGTATATGCCAAAGGAAACCTTTGCCCGCCTGGCCCGGCAGCAGGAAGCCAATGGGGAGGCCCCCTTTAAAAACCCCAGAAACGCAGCGGCAGGCAGCCTGCGCCAAAAGGACAGTGCCGTCACCGCTCAGCGGGGGCTTTCTATCTTTATCTTCAATGTCCAGCAAAGTCGGGGCATCACCTTTACCAGCCATAAGGAGAGCTTGGATTGGCTGAAGGAACAGGGCTTTTCCGTCTCTCCCCGGTACACCCTCTGTCAAACGGCCCAGCAGGCCAAGGAGGAGATTGAAACCATCGGCAGTCTGCGCCAGAGCTTTTCCTTTGATATGGACGGCGCTGTGGTGAAGGTGGATAACCTGGCGGACCGGGAAACCATCGGCTCCACTGCCAAGTTCCCGAAATGGGCGGTGGCCTTTAAATATCCGCCGGAGGAAAAGGAAACCATTCTCCGCCAAATTGAAATTTCGGTGGGACGCACTGGGGTGCTTACCCCTACCGCTGTGTTTGACCCGGTGCAGTTGGCGGGAACCACCGTCTCCCGGGCCACCCTCCACAACCAGGACAATATCACCCAAAAGGATGTGCGGCTGGGGGATACCATTGTGGTGCGAAAAAGCGGGGACATCATCCCGGAAGTGGTGATGGTCAAGTCCCACGCTCCGGACAGCATTCCCTACGTCATGCCGGATACCTGTCCCTCCTGCGGGGAAAAAGCGGTGCGGGAAGAAGGAGAGGCGGCGCTGAGGTGCGTCAATCCTTTTTGTCCTGCCACCCTGCTGAAAAATCTTACCCATTTTGCCAGCCGGGATGCTATGAACATCGACGGTTTGGGTCCCTCCATTATGGAAGGGCTGGTGAACCAAGGACTGGTGAAGAGTCCGGCGGATCTGTATTCCCTGACCAAGGAACAGCTTGTGACCTTGGAGCGGATGGGAGAAAAAAGCGCCGAAAACCTGCTGACCGCTTTGGAACACAGCAAACAGGCAGGATTGGCCCGGCTGCTCTTTGCCTTTGGGGTACGGAATATCGGCCAAAAAGGCGCCCAGCTCATCTGCCAGAAGTTCTTCACCTGGGAACAGCTGTTGGCCGCCACCCCGGAGGATCTGGCCTCCATCGACGGCGTGGGGGGCATTATGGCCCAAAACCTCTATGAATTTCTCCACCGCCCGGAAACTGCCCAGCAGATGGAAAGGCTCAAAGCTGCCGGGGTGGAGCTCACCCAGCCCAAAGCCGCCACCGGCAGTGCCCTTGCCGGGTTGACCTTCGTCATCACCGGGACTCTTCCCACTTTGTCCCGGAAGGAAGCTCAGGCCATGATTGAGCAGGCGGGGGGCAAAGTCACCGGTTCGGTGAGTAAAAAAACCAACTATCTTCTGGCGGGAGAAGCTGCCGGAAGTAAATTAGAAAAAGCGCAGTCCTTGGGAGTGACGGTTTTATCGGAAGAGGACCTGCTATCCATGCTGCGTCAAGGGGAGGAAACAAAATGACCATTGACATTCAACACGTCGCCAAACTGGCGAAACTCCGTTTGGAGGAGGATCAGGCCGCCCGCTTTGCTAAGGACATGGAAAACATCGTTTCCATGGTGCAGCAGCTGCCCGATCTGCCGGACACCGGCGCCCTCATCGACCCCGATCACCCCATGATCTTCCGCAAAGACGTGGTGGAACATCATTACGGCCGCAAGGAACTGCTGGAAAACGCCCCTCAGGTG
>DXWR01000186.1 GCA_019416775.1 Oscillospiraceae bacterium
ATGCGGCACAGTCCTGAAATTGGCTGTGCCGTTTTTTAATAGGAAAATCAGATTCCGAAAATTGTATTTTATTTTCTCAAGTTTTCCACCCCCTTCTCCCTGATTTTGGAAATGAAACCAAAAAATGTCTTTTTGTTTCACCGCCCAAAAATGACCCATCACTTTTACCTAGTGCATCGGTGGGTAAGCGTCGTTTGACCCATCCATTGGCAAATTGACCGGATTTTAGCGCGATAAACCGCAATTTGCGTCCCTAATTTGGTGATTCTCACAAAAATGTCTCGCCTGCCTTGATTTTTGTAGGTCAGTGTGATAGTATTACCGTAGTTGCTAAATTAGGTAATTGAGTAAAAATGTGGTAATTTTTTCGGAAGCGCGGATGCAAAAAGTGATACCGTTCGTTGAAGCCGTTATCACATGGCATTCCATGAGATTTGGTAGGATGATTCACGGAAAGGGGGATCGCCATGCAGAACAAAGAGCAAGCAGTCCGGCTTTGGCGGGCTGTCCCTTCTGCGGTTGACACATCGGTCCCCGTCTCGCTTTCCATCCGGCGGCGCTGCCATCCCTGCGAGGAAACCACATGGCAATTTGTTGCCCGGCATCGTCCGCCTTTCCCCAAATCGCCGGCACAAGGGCTGGCTTGGCGGGCGGAATCCCCGCCGGGACCCCCCGGCAAACCCCAAACCCGGCTCAATGCTCTTTGGGCCAAACAAACCATAAGAGGAGTTGAATGTGCATGCAAATGAAAAAACGTGTTCTCAGCGCTTTCATGGCGCTTTGCATGGTGTGCAGCTTGGTAGGCGCGGCATGGGCGGTGATACCGCAGCAAACGTCGGCGGCGGCGAATGGGCAGTTTACTATTTCGTGGAGCAATGGTCAGCAAACTCAAGCGGTTGATATTAGCTGCTATAATGCTGATAATGAAGGCCAGGCTCTTAGTGTAAGTCCAGAGAATTTTACTGCTCAATCGGGCGAGACGGTTAATTTTACCTCTACTAATCAAAATTTACAGATTGATGGCTATGAATTTGTTGAGGCGAAGTATTACAGATGGAATAACTGGCGAGATATTAACTCGTTAACAATCGAATATTTTAATAGGAGATGGCTGTACACTGTAAATAATGACTATGTTTCAGATCTGCCGCAGATCCGTTTGTATTATCGGGCAGTTGAAGAAAGCGATTTCTACATCGAAGACACCGTTGGGACAAACGGTCAGTTCACTGCAACCTTTGCAGATGGGAAAACACCCCAACTTTCAAACGGACAGTATATAACATACACTTGGACGCGCGGTTTAGACAGCAGCAATATTAGTACAAATGTCGCATACACAAAAGTAACAGGCGACAGTTATAATATGGCTGCTGAAAACAGCACGCAAAACGCTATTTGGGTAAACGTTGCTTTGGACAGCGATGTAGCAGATGCCGTTAACGACAATCGTTATTGGTATCAAGTTGTTGCACAGGTTATGAATGCAGATGGAACTCCAGTTGCAGATCAAACCTATACTGCAACTCTTCAGGTTCCCTACTACATCCAACTGCAAAACGGAAGTTTTGAGAACCCGAATATTGAAACGTATACTGGTGAGGATTGGCAGAACAATCATCAATGGCAATTTTCAAATGATACTGAAGGACTGATTTGGAAAACCACTGGACTTGGCACCGGAAGTGATCATACAGGGGACGATATCGAAATTCTTCGCGCAGATACTCAAGCACAAAGAGCAAATGCACAGCAGTATCATCACTGCGGCGCGGCAGATGACGGCGTTCAGTATGCAGAGCTAAACTGCGAAGCGTACGGCGCGTTATATCAAGAAGTCATGACCGTTCCCGGCTCTACTTTAAACTGGGCCTTTTCTCATCTGCCTCGGGAAGTGCAGAAAAGTTATTATAGCCGTACTGGCGATACCATGGCGTTGGTGATTATGCCGTCCAGCGCAGCGGATGAATATATTGAAAGACTAGAAAAAGCTTCAAAAGACTCAGATCAAATCCGCTCGATTTTGAACGAAATCAGAGGACAAGGCGAAGAAAACGGCTATTTTGTTCAGGAAGAAACCAGTAATTATCAATATCTTGAAGATGGTACAAACGCCGGCGAACATGCTGCCGAAGCTTGGAACCGTTATCAAGGAACCTATACTGTTGCTGACAATCAGTATTTAACCACCTTCTTCTTTGTGGCTGTAGACACTGGTAGTACTGCAAGTAATAAAGAAACGATTGGCAACCTGTTGGATCGTGTTTATTTCACCACAGACTTAATCCCGGCGAATCCCGATTCCGCGAACCTGACCGTAACTAAAACGGTTGAAGGTTTGAATTTAGAAGAAAACAGCGCTTATAACGTTACTGTAGACGTATATGATGGCCAGAATAAAGTGGCTAGCCATACATTTGATGCAAACGACTTTGATGCGCAAGGAAAAGCTAGCTATAATTTTGTAATCCAAGGTATTCCGGTTAATGGAAGCAAAACTTTAACTGTAACTGAAACAGCGACCGGTGCAAGTGAAGGATACAACGTTACTCAAACTGTGCTGGTTGGCAGTGGAAGCGAAGAAGACGGCACAACTGCGAGTGTCACAGTAGAAGGTGGACAAAACTATACAGTTGCTTTCACCAACACCTACACCCAAACCACCACATCCTTAATCCTCACCAAAACTTTCGATGGCTTGAGTGATGCAGAAGTCAATTACTTAATTTTTGATCAAGATACCAGTTCAGCAAACGACGACGATTTTGGCTGGGACATTAACTATTGCCAGAATACAACTCATGTGTCTGACGAAGGTGGTATGACTTACATGGCTACCGATGTTCCGGAAGGGATAAGGCTCCCAGATGGGACAGCAGTCACCGGCGGCGGCGATTTCCGAATTACCGCACAGCAATTCCTTACTGTTGGTAAAAACGGAATCGATAATATTTCCGACATCACAAACAATTCCTACCGAAATGAGGATACCGGTGCAACCTTGAGTAAGAATCAAGACGGCAACTGGACGTATTCCGTTACCTTGACTGTTCCTGTCACCGATGGAAATCACTTCTACACCGTCTTTGAACAGCATCAGGAAGTTCCTGGCTACGCTAAAATCAATGATTCCAATGCGGAATGGACCATGGCCCGGCAAGGAATGAACACAACAGAAGGCACCGGAAAGTTCATGGATGAATCACACAACAACATCTATGAAAGCATGACGGAGATCAACAGCAATAATAAGACATATCAAGGAACAACCTATAGCGAAATGGAAGATGTCTGCATAGCTGCTGGGGCGTTCCAGAAAATCAAAATCACTTCTCCTACCACCATTGCCTACACCAACCACTACACCGGCAAGCTGGATGTAACCAAAGAAATTGGCTCGACCAACGAGTATAACGATGCAAAAACTGCGAACTACACCCTTACTCTTGCCCCTGCCAATGCCGAAAAACAAACCGTCAATGGCGGTTTAAGTGGGAAAGTGGTACATTATTACACTGTAGACCAAGACTCACAGATGAAAACGGCAACTTTAACCGCAGATGGTAGTTTTACAGTAACTATTCAACCTGATGAAACTATCCACTTCATCGACCTCCCCGCCATCCAATGGAAGGTTACCGAGGGCGATGCAAAAGTAAATGGCTATAAGCTGAATACTGTCATTACCGATGATAACAAGAAGGTTGTGAGCGATAAATCTCATTGGAATGGATACGGCGATAGCGACATCATCGGCGCAACTAATACCGATGACGGCATCGCTTCGGTGGACAGCGCGGTGCGGGGTAACACGAATCCCGTCGTTGTCGCTGATTCCGTGGCCCTGGTCACCGTAACTAACAGCTACACTAACAGCACCCTCACTATTTCCAAAACAGTTGGCGGCAACATGGGTGACACCACAAAGGATTTCACATTCACACTGAAAATTCTGAATAGCAAAGATGGTCAGCCGCTCAACGCAGAGGAGTATGGTGTAATTGCCCAAACGGCAGTGAAGACATCGCTCAACCAAGACGAAACTTTCAATCTTTCGTTTAATGATGCAGGTGAAGCAAAATTCACTCTTCACAGCGGTCAGGAACTGCAAATCAACATTCCAGAAGGTTACTATTGTGTTGTCTCTGAGAAAAATGACGGTTACACAACTACCATTTCAGCGCCAAATACGGATGGCAATGTATGGACGATGGATGCAGATAAAGTCACAGTATCTGGCACCATTGTGATGAATACGGAAGTCCAGTACACTAACAACCTCAACCTGGACACGCCTCCATCCGGTTTCTTCGAAGACAACCTCCCCTTCACCCTCATGATCTCCGCTGCCGGCTTGGCTGGCATCGCCTTGATCGTCACCATTCTGGTGCGCCGTCAGCGCCGCCGTCGGGAGTAATCGCCTATGCATACCATGCAGGATATCGCCCAGGCGCTGGCTAAAATGAAATTTCGCAAAAAGACCTTCGGCGGGGTAGAGGAAGCGGACGTCTGGCGGAAGCTGGAATCCCTCCAAAACCTCTACCAGCAGGTCTACGATGAGCAAGCCGCCTACTACCAGGCCCTCCTGGATCAAAAGGATCAGGAACTGGATAGGCTCAGGGGCAGTAAGGGCGGTGGTGATGCCCATGCTTGACCCCTCTCAGCCCACTGCTTCCACCGGTAGTGCGGCCCCATCTACTGTGGTACCTCCCGGGAAACCGGTACAGAGGTCGGGTGCAAAAGGGAGTCGGGGGCGGCGCAGGAAAAAAACGCCTCCCGCCCCCCTGACTCCCCAACAGGTCATCAAACAGCGCCGCCGCCGCTTGGCCGACGCAGAGAGCATCTCCTCCTTCCTGGTGAAGCTGGTAGCGATCATTCTGCTGTTGGTGATTCTTCTGGCTTACTTCTTCGGCATCACCCCTATGGAGAACGACGATATGTCGCCACGGATTTCTGCCGGCGACCTGTTGCTCTACTACCGCTTGGCCGACGATTACGTCACCGGCGATGTGATGGTGTTCGAGAAAAACGGTCAGCAGTACGTGGGGCGGATCGTGGCCCAGGGCGGCGATACCGTTCAGGTCACCGATCAAGCCACTCTGGTGATTAACGGAAGCACGGTGCTGGAAAGCGACATTTACTACACCACACCCAAGTACGACAACGGTCCAACCTATCCCCTGACCCTGGCGGCGGATGAGTATTTCATCCTCTGCGACTATCGGGAAGGCGCCCGGGACAGCCGGTATTTCGGCCCCGTGAGCCAAAGCGAGGTCAAGGGCAAGGTCATTACCGTGGTCCGGCGGTCGGATATTTAAGGCCGCAAATCCATTCGTTGCATTGGCGTCCCCGCCTTTGTGAAATATGATTCCGAGTACAAGAAAGGAAGAAAAGAGCATGAAATTAACACGTAAATCCATCGGCCGCATCGCGGCCAGCTTCGTGGCCACCGCTATGTTGGCTACTATGGCAATCGTTCCGGCTTCTGCGAATACTGGTGTTACTGAACCTGCTGAGGGCACGGATAACATTACAGCGATTGATGTTTCGAAAATTGTAACTACTGACAGCAATACTTATGCTCCTAACACTCAATTTATTATTGCAGTTGACGAGGGCAAAGGTAAAACTTTCAATGATGGAACTGGTTCTGTCACTGCAGTTGCAGGTATTGAAGGCGGATTAACAGGTACTACTATTCAGTCTCAACCTAATTACGTTGAGGGTGAGGAAGGCTCCCAAACTGTTGTTGCGCCTCAAGCCTCTTACGAATTTGATGGAACTTTAGCAGTTGACAATGATGTTTTTACGAAGCCTGGGATTTATCATTATGAAGTAAGAGAAACTGCTGGTTCTTATGATGGCATTACTTATTCCACCGAAACTTATGATGTATACCTGTATGTAACCAACAATAGTGATTTCTCTGATTATGTTGTAAGCAATGTTGTTGTGGTTAAAAATGGCGAAACAGATGCTAAATCAGAATTGACTTTTACCAATGATTATGGCAAGAACAACGATGGCACTCATGATGTAAAAGTGACAAAAGTTATTGCTGGTACTTTGGGTGACAAAGAAAACGATACCTTCTCCTTCACAGTAAAGGTAAATGGCGTTGAGGGTGAAGTGTACAAAGTAGTTTACACCAATGATACAGTTGAACATACTACCTATGTCATGTCTGGCGATGACAACGCTATCACTGTTACCGGTGTAGGTGATCAGGATTACATTCAGATTTTTGGTTTATCTGCAAATGATACTTACACCGTAACCGAAACTGATGGCGCAAGTCAGGGCTATACTGTAACTGATACGGTAGATACTGACGCTGCTGGCACTGTTTCTGGTAATGTGACTGCAGACGACACTGCTGAAACCATCACCAACACCAAGACCGCTTCCACCCCCACCGGCATCATGATGGACATCGCTCCTTACGCCGTTCTGGTGGTCATCGCCGCTGCCGGCTGCTTCATCTTCCTGCGTAAGCGTCACGCCAAAGAAGACTAATTTCTAGCCTTTTCTCCCATTAGTTTTAAACCGATTTCACCACCTTCCGGGCTGGCAAAGCCCGCCAAGCAGGCTGGCAAGCCTGAAGACTCCACTGCCTGAAAGGAGGCGCCCACCCTTGCATACCGCAGCCAAACTGGCCCGCTTCGGCGACCGCATGGTCACCATCTTTGCGGCGGCATTGATTCTCCTCATGCTGCTCTATGGCGGCTATTCCCTCTGGGATACGGCTATGGTCTACAATGGCGCCTTCCTTTCCAGTGATCTGCTGCAGTACAAGCCCGCCGCCGGGGGAGATCCGGACTCCAACCCCACCTTGAATGAGCTGGCTCTCATCAACCCCGACGTCTGCGCTTGGCTGACCATCGACGACACCCACATCGACTACCCCGTGGTCATTGGGGAGGACGACATGGAGTACGTGAATAAGGACATCTACGGCGATTTCTCCCTGTCCGGGTCCATCTTCCTGGACAGCGATAACAGCCGGGATCTCTCCGATTCCTACACTCTGGTCTACGGCCACCATATGGACAACGGAGCTATGTTCGGCGACGTGGTAGAATTCGTCAACGCTGATTATTTCGACTCGCATCCCACCGGCACTCTTTATTTGCCGGACGCCACCTACAGCATTGAGATTTTCGCCTGTGTCCAGGTGGACGCTTTTGACAGCATGATCTACAACCCCAAGGCTCAGCCCCAGGGGGATGTCAGCGAACTGCTCAATTACGTGGATGAGATCGCGGTGCAGAGCCGTTACATCGGCGTCCAGCCGGGGGATAAGGTCATCGGCCTATCCACCTGCGCCACAGCAGAAACCAATGGACGTGTGGTCATCTTTGGGCGGCTGGATCGCATGAGCTGACATATGTGGACCAAAGCCGGGGCGCTGCCGTCCCCCTGAAGTCCATCAAAGGAGGTACCTGAAACGATGAATCAAGCGATACGGAAACTAAGTGGATTGCTGGTCCTTCCCGTGCTGCTCGCGGCCCTTTTGCTGATGCCTGTTCAGGCCCACGCACAGGAGGCTGCGTACCAGTGCACGGCGACACTGCCGGTCAATCTGGAGCTGAATGGTGACAGCGACGAAATGTTTACCGTAACCATTGCGCCCGGTCCCGACGCGGAAGAGGATCTTCCCATGCCGGAACAGACCGAGCTGCAAATGGCTGGTGATTCCCAAGCAGCTTTCACGGGCTTCCATTACACTGAGCCGGGGGACTATGTTTATACCGTCACCCAAACAGCTGGCAGCACAGAGTATATGACCTACGATGATGCGGTGTATACCGTGGTCATCCAAGTCACCAATGCAGACAACGGCGGTTTGACCTATCAGGTCTACGCCAGCCGGGATGACAATCCCGACGAGAAAGTGGCAGAGCTGAGTTTCTTGAATACCTTTGCTCCGCCGCCGCCGGAAACCTCTGAACCTTCCACTCCCAGTGAACCATCCGGCGTTCCGCAGACCGGGGACCAGGTCCCCCTGCTGGCGCTGACTGTGGTGCTGGTGGTGGCAGCAGCTGCCATCGTTGTGTTAGTCGTTGTTCGGGGACGCAGCGGCAAGCACAGCGGTCAGCGCTAATGAGCCAAGCCGAAACGCAAAAATCCACGACCGTCAGTCTGAGTAATCGGGCTGGCGGTTTTCTTTTGTCCCGCTTCCGACTGATCGTCGCTCCATTGCCCTTCTTCGGAATTTTCCACGAATTTTCTCGGAAGAGGGAAGGGGTTTTGGACTGTTTTCCTCTTGTGAAATTGGCCGAAAAGATTATAATAGAATTTGTCAGAACTTTATGATAGGTTAGTTTTATGGCAATGGAACAGGAGATGGACACAGTGAAGGCAAGCAATCGGTATGACGGCATCATCCATTACGGGATGTCCTTGGTGGGAGGGATGCTAGGGGTTTATTCCATCCTCTGCTTTTCTGCCTTCTTTGGTTCTGCTCAAACCGCCAACCTGATTTATATTGTCACCAGCCTGCTGGGCGGCGACTGGTTTCAGGTGCTGCTTCGGGTAGGAGGCGCACTGCTCTTTGCCGCTGCCATCTTTCTCACCGTTTGCTTAAATAAAAAGTACTCCAACCAAATGCGGCTGGCCAGTATCGGCATCGATGCTTTGGCGGTGGTGATCCTCAGTCTGCTCCCCGACGGCACCAGCCCTATCCTGGGAATGTACCCTCTGTTTTTCGCCACAGCCTTTCAGTGGAACTGCTACTCCGGCGCCAAGGGTTTTGCCTGCTCCAGTATCTTCTCCACCAATAATTTTCGACAGTTCGTTTCCGCTTCCACCGAAGTGCTGGTCTACCACAACCAGCAGCAGAAGGCAAAAGCAAAATTTTTTGGCTGTACTCTGTTGAGCTTCCACCTGGGTGCGGCAGTGAGCTTTTTGCTGTGGCTGGTGTTTGGCATGGATGCGGCGCTGTTTGTTCTCCTGCCCCTGGCACTTTCCATGGGCCTGGTCCTTCTGGACACCGAAGCCGCCCAGGCAAAGCTGGTTCCCCTTCACTGGAAACGCCTGCGGTGGTACGCCCGGTTTCGGGGATTTTTGTTCCGCCGTGGGTGATGGAAGGCGGATGCGCTTTGCATCAGAAGTTTTTGATCTTGTAGGCGCCGGTTTTGCCGGCGCTTCTTTGCGTTCTGAAATAAAAATGAACAAATTCCAAATATCTGTTCAATATCCTTGACGGTATCTCTTTGAATATGCTACAATAGCCCCAATGAAACAGCCGTTTTGTGCAAATCCATGCAACAAGGAGGAAATTGTCATGAAATGCCCAGTCTGTAAAGATGTGACCTTGCTGATGAGCGAAAAACACGGAGTGGAGATCGATTACTGCCCTCAATGCCGTGGGGTTTGGCTGGATCGGGGGGAACTGGACAAGATCATCCAGCGGGCGAAAGCCATTGAGCAGGACTATGA
>DXWR01000187.1 GCA_019416775.1 Oscillospiraceae bacterium
CCGGACTGACCGCTGTCCAGCTTATCAAACAGCTCTTGAGCCGAACAGTTCCAATCCTGTTTCATCCAACTTCACTCCATTTCCTTTTTTGGTAATCACAAAGAGTTTGCCCCGTTTCCACGAAAAAAAGAGACCTTTACCACAGAAATACCCCCTAGGGTTCTGTGATAAAAGTCTCGCTGTTTCAAGCAGTGCGGGTTTTCTCCAAGGAAAACCGTGTATTGACGCAACTTGCTCCGGAAAAACCGGCGCTACTCCCTTTTATGACAGGGAAATGATACCACATTTTTCAAGGGGCTGTCAACCCTGTTTTGAAAAAGTTTAGGATTTGGAAAACAGGGCTAACTGCTCTTTGGCAAATTCGTCGGTGTCAAAGTAATTTAACTTCATGGCGGCCCGGACTTCGTCCAACGTTTGCTGAGCCACCTGAGCCGCTTTTTCGCTGCCGGTTTTCAGCATATCCAGCACAAAGGGAATATCCGCTTCATACTGGGCCCGACGCTGGCGGATGGGTTCCAATTCAGACTGGATGACCGAGTTGAGGAACTTTTTCACCTTCACGTCCCCTAAACCGCCCCGCTGATAATGGGCCTTCATCTCATCCAGGTTCTGATAATCGGGGCAGAACTCAGCGAAATGCTGGTCTTTGCAGAAGGCGTCCAGATAGGTAAAGACGGTGTTGCCTTCAATATGGCCGGGATCGGACACCTTCAGGTGGGTGGGATCGGTAAACATATTCATCACCTTCTGCCGCACCTCTTCGGGAGAATCGGAGAGGTAGATACAGTTGCCCAAGCTCTTGCTCATCTTGGCTTTTCCGTCGGTGCCGGGCAGGCGCAGGCAGGCCTGGTTTTCCGGCAGCAGGATCTGAGCTTCGGTGAGGGTTTCCCCGTAGGTGGCGTTGAATTTCCGGACAATTTCATTGGTCTGTTCCAGCATGGGCTTTTGGTCTTCTCCGGCAGGGACGATGGTGGCGTGGAACGCAGTGATGTCCGCAGCCTGGCTGATGGGGTAGGTGAAAAAGCCCACCGGGATGCTGGCTTCAAAATCCCGCATCTGGATTTCGCTTTTCACCGTAGGATTGCGCTGCAGCCGAGAGACGGTAACCAAATTCATATAGTAAAAGCTCAGTTCGGTGAGCTGGGGTACCAGAGATTGGATAAAGATGGTGATCTTGTTGGGGTCCAGCCCGCAGGACAGGTAATCCAAAGCCACCTGGACGATGTTCTGCCGCACCTTTTCCGGATGGTCGGCATTGTCGGTGAGGGCCTGAGCGTCGGCGATCATCACATACATTTGGTCATAATCTCCGGCATTTTGCAGCTCCACCCGCCGGCGCAGAGAACCTACGTAGTGGCCGATGTGGAGTTTTCCGGTGGGGCGGTCCCCGGTGAGGATGATTTTTTTCATGATGTTAATTCCTTCCTTAACCTGTGTTTTCCATTCGCTGGCTCTTAGTATAGCACAACTCCCGGCAGATTTCCAGTACAGGCCGCAAAAACCGAAGGTATCGTTTCCCGTTGCAAAAGCAAAGAAAAGGTTGTATACTCTTTTCAGACAAGGAGGGGTATTTTATGACCACCAAAAAAGGACATTTTCTCCGCTTTTCTCTCACCCATGCCGAGTGCGGCTACGACCATGTGCAGGTATACGCCGTGTATTCCGGGATCAAGGACCATCCCCGGGGCAACTGCAAGGTGGAATACTGGGTGCGGTTTGAGGACTACGGCTTTATGAGTTTGATGTTTACCGAAATCTTATCGGTCACCAAAGAAACCATGCTGGACAAAATCAAAGCCCACCTATTCCGTCATCTGGAGGAGCAGATCCGGGAGTACGACTATACCATCCGGCTGCTGGAACAAAGCCAGCAGGAACACCCTCTGCCGGAGGATGAGTTTGAAGGGCTGGCCCCTTATCTGGAAGAAGCGGACAAAGAGGATTGATCTACCTCAAAATCAAAGAAACATCTTACCGAGTTCCAAAACAAAAAGCGGCTGCCTGATCTTGGGCAACCGCATTTTCTTTACCTCTTTTTCTTCAGTACAATGACTACCACCACAACAGCAGCAATCACCAGCACTGCGCCGATGCCGCCCAGCACCCACCACAAAAAGGTTGCGTCTTCCGGGTCATCCATCCCGGGAGCGGAGGTTAAGCCGGAGGAAGCCGGTGGTTCGGTGGAGAGGTGGAAGGTTTCTTCCTCCCCATTTTCATCGCGGGCAGTGATGGTGGCTTCCCCATCTCCTACCATAGTGACCATGCCGTTTTCGTCCACCACAGCCACCGACTCATCACTGCTGGACCAGGTCACCTGGCCGGACAGGCCCGGAGCGGCCAAAAGCTGGTCATCTCCCTGGGGCAGCACAATAATACCGGAGGAGCCGTTCTGAGAAGAGGTGGAAGAAGAGGATTCTGCGCCGCTGCTTTCCGGAGTGGAAGCCTCAGGAGTGGAAGTTTCCGGTGTGGAAGGGGTAGCGCTTTCCCCTACCGTCACCGGTTGGGTCTCCACATTCACCGGATAGAAGCCTTCAGAAGGATCGGTGGAACAAATGTCAGTTTTGGAAAAGCTCACGTCCAAGCTTTCCCCTTCGGCGGCATTCACCACAAACCGAGCAGTGAAAAAGTTTTGATCCCCCAAATCAATGCCGGAAGTATTCACATAGAGCATATTGAACTGCCCCCGCACCGAATCATTCACCGTAGCTCCCGCACTGGAACGGGCGCTGCCGTCCACATAACTGAGTTTGTCCGCGTCATAATCAATGATTAACTGAGCGCCCCCAAACCATCCCTGGACATCCACCGTCAAAGTGACTTCCTGGCCGTTTCCGGCAGGAGAGGGGGAAAAAGACGCCGTCACAGTCTTGGTTTCGGTGAGCTGGGCGGACACCGGTCGGAAACTCCATCCTGCCACCAACAGGAGCACAGCCATCAAAAGCGCCAGCACACCGGCACTCTTTCGAATCAAAGAATTCATAGAACAACCTCGCTTTTTCTCAATCTTGTACCATTATAGCTTTCCCGGGAAAAAAAGTAAAGGCAATTTCAAGAATGAATCCTGAAATTTTCTCGAAACTCCTCTTTCCTTTTCCAGAAATATTTGTTATACTAATTTAAAATAACGGAAAATTAAAGGAGAGTTTGCAGACATGCCGCTTAAAGTACGGCCGGTGAGTTCCAAGCGGCGGAAAAACCGCCCCATCCGCCGGCTCTACCGCACCTCCTTTCCCAAAAAGGAACGGGTATCCTTCGGCTCTATGGTGCGGAGAGCCAAAAAAACTCATGTGGAGTTTTTGTCCTTTTATCAAGACAATGAGCTGGCAGGAATGGCCTACCTTTTTACCTGGGAAGATGTGCTTTACCTGTTCTATCTGGCGGTGCCTTCTGAAGTGCAGAGCCAGGGCAACGGAGGGAAGATCCTGGATCTGCTGAAAAGCCGCTATCCGGAACACCGGATCGTCCTTTCCATCGAGCCCTTGGAGGAAGGGGCGGAAAATTACTC
>DXWR01000188.1 GCA_019416775.1 Oscillospiraceae bacterium
GGACTTTCCCGCCAATTGCTGGTTGAGCAAATGCTTTGATCAAAGCCCCATCTTCCCCAGCATTTCAATGCCCTTGATGATTTCCTCGTCACTGGGGGTGGAATAGTTCAACCGGAAGGACTGGGTGGTCTGGCTTTCGTCGGTGAGGAAAGCCGTGCCGGGGACTACGGCAATCTTGTGTTCCTGCACGGCGCGAGTGCAGTAGTCGCTCATGTTCACTCCATCCGGCAGGGTGGCCCAAATGAATAAGCCGCCTTCCGGCTTGGTCCAGGTGATGGCGTGATCCAGGTGCTTGTCCATTTCATCCAACATCAAATTGCACTTGTGTTGGCAGATCTTGGCCAGCTTCTGGATGTGCTGGAGATAATCGGTGCGCATCAAGAACTCATGGCAGATCCGTTGGGCCAGGATGTTGGTGTGCACGTCGTCCACCTGCTTGCAGATGACGATCTTGGAGATCACCGGCTTGGGCGCCACTACAAAGCCCACCCGCATACCGGGGCTGAGCACCTTGGAGAAGGTGCCGGAATAGATGACCCGGCCTTCGGTGTCCATGCTCTTAATGGAAGGTACATTTTCCCCGGTAAACCGCAGATCCCCGTAGGGGTTGTCCTCCAAAATCATGGTGTCGTACTTACAGGCCAGTTCATACAGCCCTTTGCGCTTTTCCAGGCTCATGGTCAAGCCGGTGGGGTTTTGGAAATTGGGGATCACATAAATCAGCTTTACATTGGGGGTGGTCTTCAGCAGATCCTCCAGTGCATTCAGGTCCATTCCGTCCTCTTCCAAAGGAATACCGGCCAGATTCACTCCGTTGGACTTAAAGGCATTCAGGGAGCCGATAAAGCTGGGGCTCTCCACCACCAGGGTGTCCCCCGGATTGCAGAGCACCTTGCAGGCCAGCAGATTGCCTTGCTGTGCTCCGGACATAATGATCAAATCGTCGAAATCATGAACAATCTCCTCCCGGGAGAGCATCTTTTCCCGGATGCTCTGGCGCAGGGGGGTGTAGCCCTCGGAGACGCTGTACTGCAGGCAGGCAATGGGATCGTCCTTCAGCAGCTCGGCGGCAATTTCCCGGATGGCGTCCACCGGAATGCCTTCGGAGGCGGGGTTGCCGGCGGCAAAGGAGATCACTTCCGGGTCAGAGGTAAACTTCAAGATTTCCCGGATGGCGCTGGCCTGGAGATGGTCAAACTGATGGGCAAATTTGTATTCCATAAGGTTCTTCCTTTCCAAAATTCGGTTGTTTCTATTGTAGCATAGTTTGGGGAAAAATACAAATAGGAGAAAACAGCCTGAAATCCATCTTTCCAAATCCGCTTTGACTCTGCCGCCTATAAATCCCTCCTTGCTATTCACACTTTCTCCTCCTCCCCCATAGGATACCTAAGAAACGGCTTTTGGCGGCGGGGGAAGGACGCCCAAAGCAGCACACCTCCTTCCCCGTTTGGTAAGGAGTGGTTTTCGTGGCGGAACACAAGGACCTCCCCGGCGTGGGAGCGGTAGGCGCAAGCTGCTTTAAAGAAGCGGTGTGCATCAACGCCAACCGGATTTACGATTCCTGTTCGGAAAAAGATTGTGTCGAGGGTATGGTGCTGTACTTCACCAGCGACGCCCAGCCTTCGGTTAACGGCGCTACCGGAGTGCGGTGCCGGGATGTGACCCTGCTAGGGGTGGATTTGGATGTGGACAGCGTTCCCTTCAACAAGGGCTTTTATTCGGTGGATATGACTTTCTATGTGAAGGTAGATTTGGAGCTGGTGGGAGGTTCCTCCTGCGACACTCAGGTCAGTGGACTAGGAATCTACACCAAAAAGGTCATCCTCTACGGCAGCGAAGGCAATGTGAACGTCTTCTCTTCCGACAACCAAAACTGCAATTCTTCCGGCCTGCTGGAACCCGGAGCCACCACCCCCATTGCTACGGTAAAGGTGGCCAACCCCATCTGCCTGGCCCACAAACTCTGTGACACCGCCGAAACCCGTTCGGTGACGGTAATGGTTCCCAACGCTATTGCTGCTCAGTTCGGACCCGGGGCTTGTTTTACCGAGGTCTGCGTCAATAAAATCGTGCTGGTGACTTTGGGCATCTTCTCCATCGTCTCCCTGGAACGGAAGGTGCAGATGATGATTCCGGTGTACGACTACAGCCTGCCGGATAAGGAGTGCCTGCCGGTGAACGACTCCCCCTGCGAGCTGTTCAAAAGGATTAAGTTCCCGGTGGACGAATTCTTCCCGCCTCGGCTCAATCAGCTGGAAACCGACTGAATCTTCCCCCTCCGATTTTTTTCGGAGGGGACTTTTCTATCCTATTTGGAAAATTCTCTTAGAAATCTACGAATTGTAATGAAATCAGCACAAAAAGATCCCTCCGGGGATGCCGGAGGGAAATTAGAATCGGAGGATTTCTATGAAAAACGATTACAAGGCTCCCATTGCTATCTGAGCCAAAGTCATCACATCCAGCAGATCGATTTCACCGTCGTTGTTGTAATCTTCCGGCGTGAAATCCACTTGCTGTCCCACCACATACTGAGCCAGCGCCATCACATCCAATACGTTCACCGCTCCGTCCTGGTTCAAATCGCCCCGGATGGGCTGTTCGGCGGACATCGCCTGTTCCAATGCCAGCCGGGCTTCATCCACCTCTTGCTGGGTGGCCAGACTGTCTTGATAGACGGTGGTGGCAGAAGCCATAGCGTCAGTCAAAGCCGCCAGCTGGGCTTGGCTAAGCTGTGCGCTGTCCAGACGGGAAGCTTGGAGCATGGTCTCCAGCAGTTGGTTTTTATCCACTTCCGGTGCGGTGGGGGCATTGCCTTCATAGAGAGCCTGAACTTCATCAGCGCTCATAGCCTTGCCGTAAAGGTACAGCTCATCCATGGCTCCCTGGATGGGGGTATCCCAGTAGTTCACCCCGATAAACAGGTTGTCCACCTGGCTGGCCACCTGGGCAATACCGCCGGAGCAGATAGCATTGCCGTTGACGTAGATGGTGGCTTGGCCGTCCTTGGCGGTGACGGTAATGTGGGTCCACACCCCCTGCTGCATCTGGGCAGTGTTGTTGTAGTTGTCGTAATAGGTGCCGTTGTCAAAGCTCCAGGTCATGGGACCCAGGTGTCCCAACCAGCCGGAGGGGGTCACGCTGATCCACTGGGTGTTCTGGTGGGCGTCGTCGCAGAAGAACACGGCGCCGGTGTAGGCCGGAGCATTGTCGTCCTTCAGCCAGAAGGAGAGGGTGTATTCCTCCCCGGTGAGGGGGTTGTCCAACTTCAGGCCGTTGGAACCGGTGAGCTGGTAGGCCCGACCGGAGGTTCCGGTGGCCCCGGCAGTGTAAGCGGCGGTGCCTCCGGTGCCATTGGCCCGGCTGCCCACCACCTGGGCGTCGGTTCCGGTGGCGGCATTTTCCAAAGTGTCGTCAAAGCTGTAGTAAGCTAACAGATCCTTTTCGGTGACCGGCACCGACACTTCCGTGAGCAGATCCAACGCATCACTGAGGTTGGCGGCGGCCCGGTTGATTTCTCCCTGGGCAGCGTCGCTGTTTAACAGTTCTTGGGCGGCTTGCGCAGCGGTTTCCACAGCAGCCCAGCTGTCAGAAGTGTACACCACCTGATAGGTGGCACGATCGGCGTACTGGGCCAGCTTACTTTCCAGCCGGGAGGTGTCCGCCGGTCCCGCCTCTTCCCCAGCTGCCGGGGTGACGGTGCCGTTGCCGGTAAGGGCAGCCAAGGTCAGATTGCTGATCACCGGAGCGGTGGAGTTCACCAAAGAAGAGAATTGATAGGAGTTGTCGTTGTAGAAGCGCAGGGTGTTTTCCCCGGCGTTCAAAGTCACCAGCACCTCCACGGTGCGGTAGCTGTCCCAGCTATAGGTATTGCGGAAGTACACCGTTTCCGGTTCCCCGCCGTTGACAGAAACCTGCATGTACCGCTCCACCAGGTCCACGTTGTAGGGATGGACGTAGGTGGTGCCGTCGGTTTTCAGCATCACCGGGGCGGGTTCGTCGTTGGAGTAGGTGATTCCCAGGCTGTATACGCCGGCAGCAGAAGCGTTGACCGTAATTTCTGCGTAGTTGCTTTCCGCCTGGGTCTTATTTTCCTCGTCGGTTAAATCGGACCGGGACACATCCTGGCCGATGCCCAACTGGGTCAGCACCAAGCCGTCGGAGCTTTGGGCGTATTCCTGTTCCTCCAGATAGGGGTTGGTGCCGTAGATGGTGAAATCCGAGGCATCCATAGAGGTAACTTGGTCCTGATTCCCCAGGAAGGTGAAGGTGAGCTGTTCCAGAGCGGCACTGCCATTGGAAGTTTCCAACACCATAGTAGAAGCTCCCTGAGGCAGATAGACGGTGGCAAGGGAGACTTCCCCGTCGGCAGCACTGGCTTGTCCTACTTGGGTAAAGTAGGTAGAAACGGTGGAGTAGCTGTCTGCATCGGCAGCGTAGTCAATGCCCTGAAGACCCAGGACCAGAACAGCAGCGGGATCTGCCGCCACTCCTTGAGCGCTGACCTGATAGTATCCGGTCTGGGGCGCCACGGCGGTGAACTTGGTCTGGTTGCCGTTTTGGGTGGACAGGGCTTTGCCGGAAACGGAGGCATTGGTGGAGCCGCCTACCATCTGGTTCAGGGATACGGTAAAGTCATACCGTCCCGGAGCGATCTGGTCGGTATCCGCCACGCCGATGAAGTCCAGGTCCATCTTGTCTACACTGGCCACCAGCTGGAGGTTACCCAGGCTGCCCTGGTCCCCGTTGATGTGGGTGAAGGTGATGGTGTGCTGTCCGGCAGTGAGGTAAACCTCCACATCGTGGTGGGTCTTATAGTCCCACTTCACGGTTGTTTCCAAATAAAGGGTCTGCGGATCCAGATCATCCACCTGCATCCCAAAGGGCAGGGTCTGGCCGATGGCCCGGTTCTGGCCTGCGCCGTCCGGCTCTAAGGTTTCTGCATCCACAAAGGGAGCCTGGAGGGAATAGAACAAGCCCAGTTCATACACACCGGTTTGAGGAACGTTGACGGTAAATTCCACCCCGTCCCCGTTATTGTTGATGCTGCCCACAATGGCCCGGCCGGAAGTGGCCATATCGCCGTCGGCCGCCTTGGTGTACACCTGGGCTCCGCCCAGCAGCCGGGCGTCCTCAGCCTCATAGCTTAAGGTGGACAGGGAGCAAACCGCAGCTTCTTCCCCGGCCTGATCGGCAGGGGTGAACACAGCGTAGTAGGCGTCCATTTCGTCGGTATCGGTGACGGTGACGGTGAGGGTATTGTCCACTACCTGCACCGGGCCGTCGTAGATCACCTGGGGCTGGGAGGTGATGCCCATCTGGCCGGAATAACCCACTCCGTAAACCTTCACATTTACTGCGCCACTCGCTCCCGCCAAATCGGTGGCGTCCAGGTTGGTGAGCTTGATGGTTTCGTAAGTTTCCAAAGTGGAGCCTCCAAACAGGGTATAGGCGATGTTGTTCTCTTCATCGTAGGAGGTAAGGCCGTAGTAGGTGTCTTCCATGTTGTAGAAGGCGTCCGCCTTTTCCTGCTCAGTGGCGTTGGGGTTATTGTCGAAGATGTAAGCCCGCTGGGTGCCGGTCATCTGGGAATACCAGTGATACAGCCACCAGGTGGAGTTGGGATTAAACTGATCGGCGGCCATCTCGTTTAAGGTGTTGGCCAAACCCCAGTAAGCCATGCAGCCGGCGATGTCCTGGTCCTCCAGCATGGACAGCCACTTTACCAGCCGTCCCGGGGAGCCGATGTCGTCAAACAGGGCATATTCATTCACCACGATCTGGGGCATTTCATCTGCCGGGTAGTACTGGCTCAGCAGCGCTGCCATATCCAGGCAGTGGTGGTAGAAGGTGCGGGTGGAATCCCCCTTCATTCCGGTGTCGTTGGGGTCGTTGGAGTTGGCCAGGTTGCCCCCGTCGTACAGCTCGTGCCAGGTAACAATTTCCGGCAGACAGTCATTTTCGTAGCAGAACGCGAAGAAATCCTGGTTCCAGGTTTTGACGTAGTTGGTGGTGTTGGGGCCGGCGCACTTGGCATTGGGGTCGATGGCGTGGATGGCGTCGTAGATCTGCTTCCAAGCGGCGCAGAAGGTATCCATCTGATAGCCCCCAAACCAAATGGTGTCCGGTTCGTTGAACAGCACATAGTTGTAAAGGCCGGCTTCTTCTTCATTTAAGACATACCAGTTGCCATCGCTGCCCAAAAAGGCTCCTTCTTCCCCTTCCGAGGCAGGATCGCAGATCATCTTATAGAGGATGGACTCTACCGTCTTTTGGTAGGAGTCAAAGTCAATGGTGCCGGTGGAGGTAGTAGGGGCGTCGTAGGGCCATTCCAGATAATAGTCCTGTAAGTACACCTGGATGGCTCCCACCCCGGCTTCTTTTAGAGCAGAGCTGGTGCGCACCGCGTCGCCGCTGGGGTGCTGCATCCCGTCCATGGCCTTCTGCACCAAAAAGCTGGGATTGAGTCCTTCCACCAAAGCAATGGAAGGGACGTTGATGTCGGCGGTGCCGTAAAGGAAGCCGGTAGCGCCGTGGGAGAGGGTAGACTCATTGGCCATATCAAAGGAAGCCACTGCTCCCTCCCCGGTGTCCTGAGGAATCTGATAACTGTCGTACAATGCTTTCACCTGTTCAGCGGTCAACGCCTGGGTGTATACCCCAAAGTCGTCGATGCTGCCTTTCAAGTCGGAATCGGAAGTGTAGTAGCTGCGGCCCAGAGCAGAGTAGGTCAAGCCCTGGAGATAGTCATCTTCAAACAGGGCGGCCAAGGCGGCGGCAATGGTGCCGGTAGACTGCTGGGCGTCTTGATAGGAGATTTCCCGGCCATTCAGGTAGGTGTGGTACTCACGGTCGGTGAAGGTGACGGTGAGCATCTGCCACTCCCCTTTGGTCAGGTGGGAGGAATAGTTAAGTTTGCAGGTGGTAGAAGCGTTTTGGCCGGGAGCGCCGATGTAAAGGGTGGCGTCATACACCTCACCCCCCACCACAAAGGAAAGGTCCGGGTCGCTCCAGCTGCCGTCGTTGCCGGCATTGGTTTGGCCCAAAGGGGACTGGTTGGCGGCAAACAGCCGCATATAGGGGGTGGAGGCGGTGGAAGGCTTCACCCACATAGTGAGGGTCACCCCGTCGCTGCCGTTGGCCTGAGAAAAGATGCCGTCCGGCAGCCTGAGATAGGAACTGCCGGGGCCGTCCCCATTTAATTGCAGCACCTGAGAGCTGCCCGCAGTGGCGGGGACTTCCGGATCGGAAACCACCTGAGCGCTGCCCTCCAAAAAGGCAGCGGAGGTGATGCTTCCGCTGTTTTCCACCGTCTGCCCCGCCACCTGTTCAAAGGTGAACAGGTAGTCCGGCGCAGGGAGGGTCTCCGCTGCGCTGACCGCCGGCAGTCCCACGCTCATGGTGGAGAACATGGCGGCGGCCACCAGGCCGGATAGCCATCGTTTGCATTTCATTTGCGATCACTCCTTTTACAATCCGACAACAGATGTTGTTTTGTCTTCCATTTCGGCTTTGGGCGGTAAAGGCGGGGCCATCCCTTCCGCCTTCAGAGGAAAGGGGGAAAGAAGGAAAGCGCCGGGGGAAATGCCGGGAAAAAAGCCACAAAATTCTGTTGCCTCTTTGGAAACACGGTTTCTGTCCTATTTAGTATATCAAAGGCCAAAGAGCATGTAAAGGGAGGATTGTTCAATGATTTATAGAAATATGTTGTTTTTAAGTGTAACTCTGGGGATTTAACCCCATACTCACATCCAGCGCCCGATCCACTCGTCCCATACTGGCAGCATCCAGACAGCCGGTCTTCTCCCGCAGACGGCGCTTGTCGATGGTGCGGATCTGTTCCAGCAGCACAATGGAGTTTCGGGTCAAACCACAGCGGGTGGGATCAATGGGGATGTGGGTGGGCAGGTCCGGCTTGTCGGTGCGGCTGGTAATGGCGGCAGCGATAACAGTGGGACTGAACCGGTTGCCCCGATCGTTTTGGATAATCAGCACTGGGCGAATCCCCCCCTGCTCCGACCCCACCACCGGGCTCAGGTCTGCGTAGTAGATTTCCCCCCGGGAAACGGAATGGTTCATAGCAATGCTCCTTTCAAAGGATGTTTAGTCACAGTATGTTCGCAGCTGAGAAGAATTATGCGCTGTCCCAGCTTTCCCTAAGAAGTTATACCGTCAACGGCCCCGCAAACCACGCCGCCAAGCTCCGGACTTTTTCCTCAAGCGAAAAAACGCTTGCATTTTTCCCGCTGTTGATGTAAACTATCCCTGCAGGCTGAAAACAGCCTTGCCAAAACAGAGTAGGGACCTATGCGTTTAAGTGTCCACAGGACGGGGAGTTGCCTGGGGAACGAAAGCTCAGCGCTGCGGTGTGGGTCCCGCATCCCGCTGTTGCAAATCGAGAATCTCTCCTTTTGCAGCAACAAAGTTTGCGTTTTGACTGTGAAAGGAGTCTTATTATGCCCAAAATTTCATCTACCCCCTCCAACCCGGCTCGGTCCGGGCCTTTTTCCATGTTTTCCCGTTCAGCCCGAGAGCTGAAGCGTCCCAAATCTCTGGTAATGCTCTCCATGCTGCTGGCCTGCCATGTAGTGCTGGGATTTTTTCAACTGCAGCTCACTGACTTCATCCGCATCAGCTTTGCGGCCCTGCCCATCGGAGTGGCGGGGATGCTCTACGGCCCTGCCGCTGCCCTGCTGTTAGGTGCTTTGGGGGACCCCATCAAATACCTGGTTTCCCCCACCGGCCCCCTCTTCCCT
>DXWR01000189.1 GCA_019416775.1 Oscillospiraceae bacterium
GGGTACTCCTGCCTTGGACAAATCCGAAGCGCCGCGGAAAGAACCGTCGCCGCCAATGACCACCACGCCGTTAATGCCAAGTTTGTCGCAGGTCTCTTTGGCTTTCAAAACGCCGGCTTGCTCCTTAAATTCCAGACAGCGGGCTGTATAAAGAATGGTGCCGCCACGCTGAATGATGTCGGAGACATCCCGCATATTCATTTCAAATACATCTCCATGAATGAGACCGTTATAGCCCCGGCGGATGCCCACTACCCGCATTCCCCTTTTAATGGCGGAACGGACCACGCCGCGCACTGCTGCATTCATGCCAGGGGCGTCGCCGCCGCTGGTCAATACACCGATCACCTTCTGGTTCATAACCGAGTCCCTCGCTTTTTCAAATAGTCAAATAGTATCAAAAACGGCCGTTTTGCACCGACTCGTCTGTGACTACTGCACACAATTCTATTGTAAACGGATTTTTCCCTTCTGTCAACTGTTTCCGAGCTGAAACGCCACATTTTCTGCTCCCAACAGCTTCACCAGCTCAATGAGCAAATCCTCGCTGCCGTCCACCTGAAGCTGTTTGTAGCGGGCGTACTTTTTGGTGTTGAGAAAATAAAGCATCACCGGACAGGTGCCGGGATATTTGTGCAGCACCGGCAGAATGACGTCGATCCGCCAATCCTTGGTGTCCACAAACTTCAAGAACAATTTTCCCTGCTGGGGTACCGGTTTGGGACGGGAGGAAGGGGCAGGCGCCGCCTTTTGATTGGGGCGGTAATTGAGAATCTGTTCCTCTCCCACAATTTTTTGGGCAGTAATCTTAGGCTTTTCCTCCTCCCGAACACTGAGAGTACCCTGAAGCAGTACAATCTTGTTTTCACTAAACAGCTGGGTATTTGGCTCATACTGCCGGGGGAACACCAGCACCTCCATGGAGGAGGTCTTATCCTCCAAGGTCAACGTGGCCATGAGGGCGCCGTTTTTGGTGGTTTTCACCTGCTTTTGCCGGATCACCCCCAACACCCAAAATTCCCTGCCGTCCAATCGGGACAGATCCTCCTCCTCTTGCTGCACCAAGGAAGCAATGGAGGTGACCTTGACCGGGAGTTTGGTCCCTTCCAACCGGTCCAAGGGGTGGCCGGAAAGGTAGACCCCGATGGTCTCCTTTTCCCGCTCCAGCAGTTCCTGCCGGGAAAATTCCTCCGCCGGCGGCACCGGAAATTCCGGTTGTTTTACCGTACCCAGACTGAAGAGGTTGAGCTGGCCCACCGCTTCCCTGCCCTCTTGCTGACGGAGATGGTCCAGCATCTTTTCATAGCACTGGATCATCTGGCGGCGGTTGTGAGGAAAGCTGTCAAAGGCGCCGGAAAGGATCAGCCCTTCCACCGCCCGCTTATTGAGTTCGCTTCCCTGCATCCGTTTGCAGAAATCATAAAGGGAAGTAAAGGGGCCGTGATCCTTTCGCTGCTGCACAATCTGACGGATAATCCCCTGGCCCAGATTCTTAATAGCCAGCAGGCCGAAGGAGATCTGATCTTCCTCCAGGCTGACGAAGCCTTCCTCGCTCTGATTCACATCCGGGCCGAGCACCTGAATGCCCTTTTCCCGGCAGGCGGCAATATATTCCGTCACCTTATCGGTGTCCCCGATGACGCTGGTCAGCAGCGCCGCCATATAGATGCTGCGGTAATGGCACTTCAGGTAAGCGGTTTGGTAGGCTACCACCGCATAGGCGGCGGCGTGGGATTTATTGAAGGCGTAGGACGCAAAGTCGCTCATTTCGTCGAAGATGCGGTTGGCAATATCCGGGCTGACCCCGTTGGCCACCGCTCCCACGCAGTCCTGGGTGCCGTCTGGATTTTTGTGGCCGTAGAGGAAATATTGCCGCTCCTGCTCCATGACGTCGTGCTTCTTTTTGGCCATGGCCCGGCGCACCAAATCCGCCCGGCCATAGGAGTATCCCGCCAAACTGCGGCAGATCTGCATCACCTGTTCCTGGTACACCACGCAACCGTTGGTGACCTTTAAAATGGGTTCCAGCAAGGGATGCAGATACTTGATCTTTTCCGGGTGGTGGCGGTTTTCCACATAGGTTGGGATGCTGGCCATGGGGCCAGGGCGGTAGAGGGAGATCACCGCAATGATATCTTCCAGGCTGGTGGGTTTGAGCTGGGTCAGCACCCGCTTGATCCCGGCGCTTTCCAACTGAAACACCCCATCGGAATCCCCGGCAGAGAGCATTTGATACACCGCCGGGTCGTCGTCCGGCAACTGATCAGCGGAAAAATCCGGCTGAAATTTTCGGATATTGTCCTCACATTCCTTAATGATGGTCAGGTTGCGCAATCCCAGAAAGTCCATCTTCAGCAAACCCAGCTGTTCGATGGTGGTCATGGTGTACTGGGTGACGATCACATCGTCGTTGCGCTGAAGAGGGACGTAACTGTCGGTGGGGTCCCGGGTGATCACCACCGCCGCTGCGTGGGTGGAGGCGTTTCGAGGCATCCCTTCCAATCGCATGGCCGTATCCAGCAGATTGTGGGCCTGGGGATCGGATTGATACAAGACCGCCAGTTCTTTGGACTCCTCCAATGCTTTCTGGATGGTGATCCCCAGCTTCCGGGGCACCATTTTGGCAATGCGGTCACAGGTTTGGTAGGACAGGCCGGTAACCCGGCCCACATCCCGGATCACACCTCGGGCAGCCATAGTGCCGAAGGTGACGATCTGGGCCACATGGTCAGAACCGTAGCGGCGGGTGACATAATCAATCACCTCCTGGCGGCGCTTCTGGCAGAAGTCGATATCAAAGTCCGGCATGGTCACCCGCTCCGGATTTAAAAACCGTTCAAACAGCAGCTGATACCGCAGCGGGTCGATGTTGGTAATGCCGATGGCGTAGGCGGCGATGCTGCCCGCCCCGGAGCCACGCCCCGGTCCCACCGGAATGTCCCGGCTGCGGGCATAGCGGATGAAATCCCAGACAATCAGGTAATAATCCACATACCCCATCTGGGTGATGACACCCAGCTCATAGTCCAGCCGCTCCACCGCTTCTTTGGGAGGCGGAGAGCCATAGCGCCGTTCCAATCCTTCCTTGCAGATCCGGCGGAAGAAGGTTTCGTTGTCCTCCTCTCCCGGCACCTGAAAGTATGGCAGTTTTGTCACCCCAAATTCAAAATCAAAGTGACAGCGGGCCGCAATCTTTACTGTATTCTCAATGGCGCCGGGATATTCCCCCAGCAGCGCCTTCATTTCATCCCCTGATTTCACATAAAATTCCTGGGTGGGAAATTCCAAAGGGCTTCCCTCCGCCACGGTAGAGCCGGTTTGGATGCAGACCAACACCTGCTGGTCCACCGATTCCTCTTTTTGAAGGTAGTGACAGTCGTTGGTGGCCACCAGTTCCACCCCTTCTTCCCGGGCAAGCTGGGCCAACAGGGGGAGGATCCGCTGCTGCTGGGCAATGCCGTGGTCTTGCAGTTCAATGAAGTAATCCTCCCCAAAGAGGTTGTGGTAAAAGCGCACCGTTTCCCTGGCTTTGTCCATCTGACCGGCCAAAAGATACCGGGGCAGCTCGCCGGACAGGCAGGCGGAAAGGCAGATCAAGCCTTCATGGTACTGCTCCAAAAGGGCGTGATCAATCCGAGGCTTTTGATAAAAGCCCTCCACATTGGCGATGCTCACCAGCTTGATCAGATTTTGGTAGCCTTGAGCGTTTTTGCAGAGCAGCACCAGGTGGAAGGGATTTTGATCCACGCCGTGCACCTTATCCAGATGGCTGCGGGGCGCCACATACACCTCACACCCGATAATGGGCTGGATACCCTCCTTTTGGCAGGCGCGGTAAAACTCCACCGCCCCGTTCATGCAGCCGTGATCGGTGATGGCCACGGCAGACTGGCCCAGCTCTTTACAGCGCTGGGCCAAACGTTGGATGCGGCAGTCTCCATCCAAGAGACTGTATTCGGTGTGCAGGTGAAGGTGTACAAAATCGGTCATACTCTGGGGTGTTCATCCTCTCGCAGAGAATCGGCAATCCGGGAAATTTTTTGCAGACGATGATTTAGGCCGGAGCGGGTCAAGTCCCCGCCCAGCAGCTGGCACAGCTCCCCTAAGGAAGAATCCGGGTGTTCCAGCCGGGCCAAAGCAGTTTGACGGAGATCGCTGTTGAGATAGTCCAGGCCCTTGGTTTTTTCAATCAGCCGGATGTCCTCCAGCTGACGGCCGGCGGCGTTGATGATCTTTTGAATGTTGGCGGTGTCGCAGTTGACCGCCCGGTTGGCCTGGTTGCGGACCTCTTTTTCAATTTTGGCGTTCATATATTCCATAGCGCCCAGCCCCGCCCCCATGGTGGTGAGCAGGTCTTCAATCTGTTCGCTGTCCTTAAAATACACCACGCACTGCTGTTTCCGTTCCGTCAAGCCGGGGGTAAAGTTTAAGGTGGCCAGCAGATTTTTCAGCAGCATCCCCCGCACCATGCCGGGGCAGAGAAATTCCAGGTGGTACTGCCGGTTAGGATCCATAACAG
>DXWR01000019.1 GCA_019416775.1 Oscillospiraceae bacterium
ATGTGTATAAGAGACAGGAAATGATTTTTGAAAGATAGTATCAAATGTGCCATTTGTACCATTGAAACCGTTATTCTGTTAAAATAGATTATTGGATGGACTGACGGTACATTTACCACAAATGCTGAGAATCAGGAAAGATGGTTAGGGTCTTCTGTTGTTGAATGGTCGCTCTATTAAAAAAGTTATAAATTCAACAAAAACACTTATAACGAAATGTGTATTATCAGAATTCTGTAGGGAACTTCGCTTCAATAAATTGATTGAAATTTGTTGAAAAGTTTCCCCGTTTTCCAAGAGGAGGTGAACATCATGAAATCTCGCCGTCTTACCAAGAAACTTTTGGCGATTGGCGCTACCGTAGTTCTGCTGCTGGGTGCCGGTGTGGTAACTGTTTTTGCAGTTTCCCAGGGTGCTGTTGCCCCTAAAGAAGCTACTTATGTTCAAAAAGGGAATACGATTGAAGCGTACTATGTGTATGACGCAGACGCTTAATGCCTCAAGTCAGTGCGGCGGGAAAATTCCCGCCGCTTTTGTGTTTTTGGTTTTAATTTACAGAAAGTGCATAATTTATTTTGAAATTATAGATTGATTTTATATTTTCTGCTAGGTATGCTAAACTTAGCAAAAAGGTGGAGAAAAAGCCGATAATCTATTTGGAGAGGTGAATGTCATGAAGCAGTCCGGCCTTTTGAAAGGAAGTTTGGCGGTGCTCGCTGCTCTGAGTTTGGCGGCGGGAGCTATCGCGCTGGTGGTATTTGCTAAGCCGCCAAAGAAAAAGTCGATGATACGGTATCCCCAAAAAGTGTGGGTGGGAGGCAAACAGGACGGCGATGCCGCTTGCACTGTCGCCTATTACGTATATTCCACGAAAGATTCCAAATCGCTGGGAGGTGAAATCAAATGAAAAGCCGACGTTTTTCTATGAAAATTGTGGCCCTGGCCTGTGTTTTTGGACTGGTTTTTGGGGTGTGTGTATCCATGGCCTTGGGCAATTCCCTGGAAGCCAAGATTGCCTCTGACATCGAGGCAATCCCAAGAGGCGACACCACTACAGTGTATTATACCTACGAAGTCAATCCATAACAACCTAACTTGGGCGGCGGGAATTTTCCGCCGCTTTTTGCTGCCTGGAATGCAGGGGAGAGGATTCCTTGCATTTTCTTCTGCAGGGGATTATACTAATCCCAGAACCAAACAAGGATGTGCTCGCTATGGCAAAGACCCAGAAAACCAACGTAATGCGCCTGCTGGATCAGGCGAAAATCCCCTACACCCACCGGGAATATGACATTTCCGACGGCTTGATCGACGGTATCAGCGTGGCGAAAAAGCTGGACCAGGACCCGGCCCGGTGCTTTAAGACCCTGGTGGCCCGGGGGCACAGCGGGGCTTACCATGTGTTTTTGCTGCCGGTGGCAGAGGAACTGAACCTGAAAAAAGCCGCCAAAGCCGCCGGGGAAAAGAGCGTGGAGCTGGTCCACGTCAAGGAACTTTTGCCCTTGACCGGCTATATGCGGGGCGGATGCAGCCCCATCGGCATGAAAAAGCCCTTCCCCACCCTGGTGGATGAAAGCTGCCTGGAGGGGGCGGAAATGATGATCAGCGGCGGCAAAACAGGGGTGCAGATCACCCTTTCCCCGCAGGATCTGCTGCGCTATACCGGGGCGAACACTGCTTCTTTGACGGGAAAAGAGGAACGGGAATGAAGATTGCGGTATTGGGCTACAGCGGCAGCGGCAAATCCACCTTAACGGCGCAGTTGGCGGAGCAATTAGGCTTTCCCGCTCTCCATTTGGATCAGGTTCACTGGCTGCCCGGCTGGGTGGAACAGGAACCGGAGCTGGAACGGGAACAGGTAAAGCAGTTTTTGGATGCCAATTCAAATTGGGTGATTGACGGCAATTACCTTTCCCTTTGGGGAGAACGGCGGCTGGAAGAGGCAGATTGGATTGTGATGCTGCAATTTTCCCGCTGGACTTGTTTGAAACGGGTGGTTAAGCGTCGGCTGCACCACCGGGGAGAGTCTCGGCCCTCTATGACTCAGGGCTGTCCGGAAAAGCTGGACGGGGAATTTTTGCGCTGGATTTTGTTCACCGGGCGAAACGCTATGCGCAGAGAAGGCTACGAGAAGATTGCACGGCAGTACTCGGAGAAGGTGAGGCGGTTTTGGGCTTCCGGGGAGTTGGACCGTTGGCTGACAGGTTTTTTCAAAGAACTTGGGACAGGGTGACTTTGTTTGGTTTTTAGGAGAAAGTAGGAGAAAGTATGAAACGGATCTGGCGTGACGTCCGCCGGGGAGCGGAATATTGGAAAAAATTCTTGTTTTGGTGCCTCTGCGCCCCGCTGGTAGGGGCAATAGGAGGACTGGTGGGCGCTGCCTTTTCCTGGTGTCTGAAGCTGGCCGGGTTGTTCCGCGGGGAATACTGGCCTTGGCTGCTCATTGGGCTGCCCTTGGCGGGGCTGCTGATCGTGCTGCTCTACCGGATCTGTGGTTTGGAGAAGGATCCCTCCACCAACCTGGTGCTGGCTTCGATTCGGGAAGCGGAAGCGGTGCCTATGCGGCTGGCTCCCCTGATCTTTGTGGGGACGGTGCTCACCCAGCTTTGCGGCGGCAGCGCCGGACGGGAAGGCGCCGCGTTGCAGATCGGGGGAAGCTTGGGCAATTTCCTGGCTCGGAAAACCAGGTTGTCTCCCGGAGAAGGGCGGATCGTCACCATGTGCGGGATGAGCGCCGTGTTTGCCGCTATCTTTGGCGCTCCGGTGACGGCCATGGCCTTTGCCATGGAGGTGGCCAAGGTGGGGTCGGTGTTATACTCCGCCATTTTCCCCTGTGCCTTAGCGGCTATTCTCGGGTATGGGGTATCCCATCTCTGCGGGGTGGAATTGGAGTCCTTCGGCCACCCCGGCTTTCCGGGCTTGGCTTGGGACTCCATTCTCCAATCGGTGGCGGTGGCGGCGGTGTGCGCTGTGGTGAGCATCTTGTTTTGCGCTGCCCTGCACTGGGCCATCCGCTTGGCCCGACACTATCTGCGCAACCCTTACCTGCGGATTGGTTTGGGGGGCGTGGTAATTGCCGGACTGCTGGTGCTGCTGGGGAGCCGCTACGGCGGGGCGGGTCAGGAGATGATCGCCCAGGCCATGGCAGGGCAGATCCTCCCTTGGGATTTTTTGGTGAAGTTATGCTTGACGGTGCTCACTATCGCGGCTGGCTTTAAAGGCGGGGAGATTATTCCCGGCATGACCATCGGGGCTTGTTTGGGCAGTGCCCTGGCTCCGCTGCTGGGCATGGATCCTGGTTTTGGCGGGGCAGTGGGAATGATCGCTCTATTTTGCGGTATGGTGAACTGTCCTCTCAGCGCGATCTTGTTGGGAGTAGAGCTGTTAGGCGGAGAGGGGATCCTCTACTACGCTGTAGCGGCGGCGGTGAGCTATCTGCTCAGCGGGTACTCCGGACTGTATTCCGGCCAGCAGTTCAGCCAATCCAAGCTGGAACCGGAGAAAATGGATTGAATTCTTCAAAAATAAACTTGTTTTTGAGCATATTTTCAAAAAAGAAAGAAAATATAATCTATTTTTGAAAAAGGGTTGACAATACGGGGTTCCTTTGGTAAAATAACTCTTGTCGCTGGTCAAGACACCAGAAAACAACGAGGAATTAGGGGAGTATAGCTCAGCTGGGATGAGCATCTGCCTTACAAGCAGAGGGTCACAGGTTCGAGCCCTGTTACTCCCACCAAATATGGCCTGTTAGCTCAGTTGGTTAGAGCGCTAGCCTGTCACGCTAGAGGTCGTCGGTTCGAGCCCGATACAGGTCGCCATTCGCCTCTGTAGCTCAGTCGGTAGAGCAGAGGACTGAAAATCCTCGTGTCATTGGTTCGATTCCGATCGGAGGCACCAAAAATCACATCATTTCGGTGATGTGTATGCAGGTTTAGCTCATCTGGTAGAGCGCCACCTTGCCAAGGTGGAGGTAGCGAGTTCGAGCCTCGTAACCTGCTCCAAGCTAGCCACCCAAGTTTGGGTGGCTTTTTTGCTTTATCGCCGAAGGGATTTGGGAGGAAGAGGCGAAGCAAGTTCCCTCGGCTTTTGCTGTGGCAAAATGCTGCCCATACGGCAGTGGCAGCAAGAGGGGACTTGGAAACGTTTCCGACGCTTTGCTCGTAACCTGCTCCAAGCCGGCCACCCATTTTGAGTGGTTTTTCTTTTTGTGTGAAAAAGACCTTTCGGGAAAAGGCTGCGCTGGTTTCCTCTGATTTTTACAACGTAAAACGACGGCCTTGCCGGGGCCGCAAAGGATGGGTGAGAATCGACGCAGACAGTTTTCTTTTTTGGAAAAAGCTCTTGACAACGGCTGTCCTGTCCGGTATAATAAGCAGCGTTGTGAAAAACGCAGGTTTAGCTCATCTGGTAGAGCGCCACCTTGCCAAGGTGGAGGTAGCG
>DXWR01000190.1 GCA_019416775.1 Oscillospiraceae bacterium
ATCCTGGGTGTCCTCAAAGGTGTAGCTGGTGACATCCAGCATGGAAGCGTAGAGGTCGTCGTACTCATTGTCGTACTCGCTGCCGTCGGTGAGGTAGATGCTTTCATAACCGTCCCGGTACAGGGCAGCCAGATGGTCGTACATCATGGAGAACAGCCGGGGGTTGAAGTTGGAGATGGAGAAGCCGGTGCCGGTCAGGTCCATATCCGCCACTTCCAATCCTTCCGGGCTGGTGCCCCGGTCTTCATATCCTTCCGATGCGGAACCGGTGCCGTTGAGATCAATGGCGGAGCCGGTGACCGGGTCAAAGGACATTCCGTTTTCATGGTACTTGGTGATGATCAAGCTGGTGCTGGCAAAGACGCCGCCGCTCCAGGTGCCGGTTTCTTCATCATAGGTGCCGTCGCCGCCCAGCAGGTTGCAGGTGATGGAGGCCATGCCGTCCCGGTCGGTGTAGGAGCCGATCCGGGTCTCCCGATACCAGGGGTTGCCGGTGGTGGCGGTGGGATGGATGAAGATGGTGCAGCCCTGCGCCGCATAGTACCGGCCCAGTTCGGGATAGAAGTGGCCGTCCCGGCAGATGTCAATGCCGATCTTGCCCCACTGGGTGTCCAGCATATAGCCGTCGTAACCGTCGTAGTCGGTGGTGCTGGTGCCGGTGGCGGAATCATACCGGAAGTAGCCGGGTACCGACCACTGGTCTTCCGACCCGGCCCGGTGGTTCTTCTGATAGGAATCAATAGTGCCGTCGGGTTTCATAATGGCGGCGGAGTTGTACACCTTTTCCACCCCGTCTTCGTACATATGGATGATGTTGCCGTTTTCATCGGTGGCATATTCTGTCATACCCAAGATGATGTACATATCGTACTGCTGGGCCAGTTCGCTGAGGGTGTTGGTGGTGGGGCCGGGAATGGTTTCCGCGGTGATCACCTGCATAGCCCGGTCGTCGTTTTCAAAGGAATCGGTGGCGGGATCCTGGTACTCATAGCCGGTAAGGGTGGTTTCCGGGAACACCAGAATGTCCACGTCCTGGGCCGCCGCCTCTTCCACATAGTCGGTGATCTGTTCCATGGTGGCGTCTTTGTCGCCCCAAACGCCTACCATGTTTACCACCGCTGCCCGGGGGCCGTCGGTGACGGTGCTGGAATAGCTTAAGCTTTCCCCGGCTTCCTGTTCATCCGCCAAGGTGCCGTAGAGCTGGGCGTACCATTCCGGAGCAAAGTCCTGGTTGGAGGTGGTGCTGCCGGTGGAAGCAGTCACTGCCGCCACATTGGTCAGCAAGCCTTCTTCCCCGGTGAGGATGTCCGCATCCTGGTTCATGGTGCCGTCGCAGTAGCTGTCCCCGTAGTTGGCGCCGGCGTAGTAGTTGGGTCCGCTAAACCCGGCATTCATAATAATGGAGCCGCCGGGGAAGTTGTAGGTGGAGGAACCGTCCGCCCGCACCGGGCCGTCCCCGCCTACCAGGTTGGCGCTGAGCACGGTGTAGCCGTCCCGGGAAGCGTTGCTTTCCAGCCGGTTTTTATAGTACCATTCCCAACCCTGGTCGTCCGCCGTGCCGTCTCCGTCCACGTCACGGTAGCTGCGGGAGGTGGCGGTGGGGTTCAGCAGCAGGTTGGCCCCTTGGGCGGCGTAGTACCGGCCCAGTTCCGGGGTGGCGTAGGTGTCATAGCAGATGCTCAAGCCGATGAGGCCGTATTCCCCGGCGTCGATCAGCACCGGCGTGGTGCCGGGGGTGCACCAGCTTCCCTCTACCGGGGTGATCTTCTGGTAGGTGTACACTGTGCCGTCGGGGGTGCAGGCAAAGGTGGAATTGTAGGCGTGCTCACTGTCTCCCTCAATGGTTTCGGTGGCGCCGTAGAAGATGTACATATCGTACTCCATGGCCTTTGCTTCGATAGTTTTGGCGGTGGGGCCGTCCACCGGTTCCGCACTTTCCACCGCCCACCGGTAGATTTCAGAATCCGGGTCGCTGGACGAGCAGTACCCGGTGACGCACATCTCCGGGAACAGCAGGATCTTGACTCCCTGTTCATGGGCCTGTTCGATGTATTCCAGCATACTGGCCACGTTGGCTTCTTTATCTCCCCAAACCGGGGCAAAGTTTACCACGCCCAGCTCCCCAGGGGCAAAGGTGTGGCTGACATAGGGCTGTTCCAGCCGTTCCAGGCGGCTGAACTGGGTGGTCAAGGTGGTTTCGGCAGAGACGCCGGCGCCGGTTGCAGCCACCCCGGTCACCGTCATCACGGCTGCCACGGCCACCGCCAAAAGGCGCTTTTTTGTTCCGATCAACAATACTCTCACTCCTTCAACAAGTTCCCGCTTGGTTGGGGGCGGGTCCCCGTTTTGCTGTCCTCCTTCTTGTTTTTCCCGCAAAAAAAGAAGCCCTGCCAGATTCGGCAGGACCTCTTTGTCCTTGGTATGAGTGCAGTATACAAAGCTCGCCGGGGTTTGTCAATGGCGCGGCCCCAGTTTCTTGTTTTTTCCGTTTTCACACAGATTTTACAAAAGGATCACAACTGTTTTTCGAGGGAAACTTTTGGTTGTTTTTTTCTGGATTTAACGAAAAAACGAAATTATTTTTGAAAAAACAATTTCAAAACAACATGATTGTCCGGAAAAACCTTATGCTTCCTGCTGTGCCAGGGCTTCCTTCAGGGCTTTGGAAAGCTGGTCGGGACAGGAGGTACCCCGTCCATTGCAGTCCACCCCGGAGAGCAGGTGGATGACTTCCTGGGCCGGGTGTCCTACACAGAGCCGGGCCACCCCCTGGGTATTGCCGTTGCAGCCGCCCAGAAACTGTACTTTTTGAATGATGCCCTGCTGGTCCAGCTCCACGGTGATTTGACGGGAGCAGGTCCCTTTGGTGCGATAGGTATAGGTCATGGTGCATTCCTCCCAAACAAAAACGGCCCGACCCACCGGTCAAGCCGCTTGATATTTCCAATGATTAGCCAATCATGCTGGCAACTTCGTCGGCAAAGTTGTCTTCCCGCTTTTCCAGGCCTTCGCCCTTTTCAAAGCGCACAAAGCTGACCATCTTGATGGTGCCGCCCAACTTCTTGGCGCAGTCTGCCACATACTTGCCTACGCTCACCTTGTCGTCCTTGATGAAGGGCTGTTCGGAGAGGCAGACTTCCTTGTAGAACTTGTTGATCCGTCCCATCACCATCTTTTCGGCGATGTTCTGGGGCTTGCCCTCGTTCATGGCCTGGGCAGTGAGGATTTCCTTTTCCTTAGCCACCACGTCTTCCGGCACGTCTTCCTTGTTCATATACTGCGCCGCTGCCGCAGCAATCTGCATGGCAACGTCCTTGCCGCATTCCTCAAAGCCTTCGGTGCCGGCCAGGTCGGTGTCAAACTTCACCAGCACGCCGATCTTGCCGCCGCCGTGAACGTAGCTGACGCAGTCCCCTTCCAGACGGGTAAACCGGCGGATCTTCATGTTTTCGCCGATGACCAGAATCAAATCTTTCAGGGTGGCGTCTACGGTGGCGTCGGTGCCGTCGTAGTTCATGTTCATCAGAGTGTCCACATCGGCGGGGTTCTGTTCCAGAATGGTCTTAGCCACGCCGCTGACGAAGTTCTGGAATTTTTCATTCTTGGCCACAAAGTCGGTTTCGGCGTTGACTTCCAGCAGCACGCCAACCTTCTTTTCCCGGTCTACAATGGCGGTTACCATGCCTTCGGCGGCAATCCGGCCTGCCTTTTTGGCAGCCACGGCCAAGCCCTTTTCCCGAAGCACTTCAATCGCCTTGTCCATATCGCCGTCGGCAGCAACCAGGGCCTTTTTGCAGTCCATCATGCCAACGCCGGTGCGGTCCCGGAGTTCCTTTACATCTTTTGCAGTAAAACCAGCCATACTCATATCCTCCTGTGTTACATTTTGCCAACTGGAATAAACAGCCCGATCCGGCAAATGGGGATAGGGCTGTCCAGATTGAGAAATTACGCTTCTGCGCTCTCTTGAGCAGCTTCTTCGGCGGCGGGAGCTTCCTCTTCGCCGGCTTCTTCCAGGGTGTCCTGGCCCTGCTTGGCTTCCAGCACAGCGTTGGCCATGGTGCCGGCCAGCAGTTTTACGGCGCGGATGGCGTCGTCGTTGCCGGGGATCACGTAGTCCACTTCATCGGGATCGCAGTTGGTGTCCACGATGGCCACGATCGGGATGCCCAGGTTGCGGGCTTCCGCCACGGCGATGTGTTCCTTGCGGGGGTCCACGATGAACAGAGCGGCGGGGAGCTGCTTCATGTTCTTAATGCCGCCCATGAACTTTTCCAGCTTGTCGATTTCCAGCTGCAGCTTCACCACTTCCTTCTTGGGGAGCAGGTCGAAGGTGCCGTCGGCTTCCATCTTCCGCAGCTGTTCCAGGCGCTTGATGCGCTGTTTGATGGTCTTGAAGTTGGTGAGCATACCGCCCAGCCAACGCACATTGACGTAGTGCATGCCGCAGCGGGTTGCTTCGTCACGAATGGAATCGCTTGCCTGCTTCTTGGTGCCCACGAACAGGATTTCACCGCCGTCGGCCACGGTGTCACGGACGAAGTTGTAGGCTTCCTCCAGTTTTTTCACCGTCTTCTGCAGGTCGATGATATAGATGCCGTTGCGTTCGGTGAAGATATACTCCGCCATTTTGGGGTTCCACCGGCGGGTCTGGTGACCAAAGTGGACGCCGGCTTCCAGAAGCTGTTTCATAGATACGACTGCCATTGAT
>DXWR01000191.1 GCA_019416775.1 Oscillospiraceae bacterium
GTCCACCTCCTGCCGGGGAATGGGATGCAGTTCCATCTGAGGGGCGTATGCCTCCACGGCGGCGGCATAGCAGATTCCCAGCTGGTTGTTGGGGGTGCTGAGAAATGTTTGGGCTTCTTTGCCGTAGAGCATCCCCACCGCTTCGCTGCGGGCTTTGGGGTAGCCCATCCCTTCCTTGAACAGTTTGGAAAACAGGGGGGAGCGTTCCGCCGCCCGAACCGTTTGGGCGGCCTGCCGGAAGGAATGGGCGTCTCCGCTTTCACAGCCGAACACCAGCCGGGTCACCCCCAGCCGGGCCAGCGCCAGCACCCCCGCCCGGGCAAACAGCTCCGCCGGGGCCAGGCTCATGGCGGTGGGCAGGGAAACCGCCAGATCCAGCCCTCCCTGCAGCGCCGCCTGAGCCCGGAGAAAGGGGGAGAACAGGGCCGGTTCCCCCCGCTGGACGAAATAGCCGCTGAGCACCGCCGCCGTGGCCGAGGCCAGCTGGGAAGCCTGCCGCTGCAAAAACAAATGGCCGTTGTGAAAGGGATTATATTCCGCAATGATGCCCGCTGTTTCCACGAAAAAACCTCCCTTGAGAAAAATTTTGGAAAAATTGCGCCGTAACCCTTGTTTTTCCGCGGGTTTTGTATTACTATAATATACTGTAGTGTGCTCTGTCAACAGAGAGAAATGAGATGGAAAGGTTGAGATTTCTATGAAGATTTTAGTAATCAACGCAGGTAGTTCTTCCTTAAAATATCAGCTTTTGGACATGACGGACGAATCCGTGATCGCCAAGGGCAACTGCGAACGGATTGGGATGTCCGGCAGCTTAATCGGCCACAAGACCGCCGATGGACGTTCCTTTCAAGTGGAATGCCCCATGCCCACCCACAACGAAGCCTTTGAAAAGCTGGTGGAGATGCT
Organism: Oscillospiraceae bacterium; assembly: GCA_019416775.1. GTDB lineage: Bacteria > Bacillota > Clostridia > Oscillospirales > Ruminococcaceae > Egerieicola. Next base: position 910 of record DXWR01000191.1, read on the forward strand.
CACCACCGGCGAAAGCAAGTGCATCGACTCCTTGTCTGAAATTTCCGCTGTGGGTCACCGCATCGTTCAGGGCGCCGAAGTGTTCACCCATTCCTGCTTAGTGGATGACGACGTAGTGGACAAAATCGAAGGTCTGTCCGACCTGGCTCCTCTGCACAACCCCGGCGCTGTGCTGGCCATCCGTGCCTGCCAGAAGGTGTTTGGCAAAGAAGTTCCCATGGTCGTGGTGTTTGACACCTCCTTCCACTCCACCATGCCCCCCAAGGCTTACCTCTACGGTCTGCCCCACAAATACTACGACAAGTACAAGGTGCGGAAATACGGCTTCCACGGCACTTCCCACCGGTTCATCACCGGCCGTTACGCCGAACTCACCGGCTGTGACATCACCACCAAGAAGCTGATTACCTGCCACCTGGGCAACGGTTCTTCCATCACTGCGGTACAGGGCGGCAAGTGCGTGGACACCTCCATGGGCTTCACTCCCCTGGACGGCCTGATTATGGGCACCCGCAGCGGCGCCATCGACGCCAGCGCGGTGCTGTACATCATGAAGCAGGAAAACCTGTCTCCCGATGAAATGAACAACATCCTCAACAAGCAGTCCGGCTTCCTGGGCGTTTCCGAACTGTCCAGCGACACCCGTGACCTGCTCACTGCCGCAGACCAGGGCAACCAGCACGCTGCGGAAGCCTTGGAAATGCTGATGTACGAAATCAAGAAGTTCATCGGCTCCTATGCGGCTGCCATGGGCGGTGTGGACGCCATCTGCTTTACCGGCGGCATCGGCGAAAACAACGCCATGATCCGGGAAAAGGTGCTGGAAGGTCTGGAATTCATGGGCGTAAAGGTGGATCACGACCTGAACGAAAAGTACGACCACAACGAAGGCTGCTTCTCCACCCCCGATTCCAAGGTGGAAGCCTGGGTCATCCCCACCAATGAGGAACTGCTCATTGCCCGGGATACCAAAGAAATCGTGGAACAGGCGTAAGTTCGCCCGGGTTTTGCGGTAAGCAAAATGCCGGCCCTGCTTTCTGGCCGGCAAGGGCGGACTTGGAGAGGTCGGCTTTCCACCTCTCTACCAAGGAAATCGTGGAACAGGCGTAATCTGCGCTCCTTCCTTTTCAAATGACAAAGAAGATCCGACGGGTAACACACTCGTCGGATTTTTGTTTTTTTATTTGTTTTTTTCCCCGCACTCCCGGCAGATTCCGTACAGCACCGTCATGGAGCTGTCCAGCAAAAACCCTTCCTGCTCCTTTAACTCTCCCGCCACCCGGCTCATGGCCGGGCTTTGGACATGGAACAGCCTGCCGCATTGGGTACAGCGGATATGGTAGTGCTCCTGGCAGTGGGTGTGGGCGCCGGAAAACTGATAACAGGCGGCCTGGCCTCCGTCCAGGGTATACCGGCGCAGCGCCCCTTCCTGCACCAGCCGGTCCAGGGAGCGGTAAACGGTGGCCTTGCTGACCCCGTTTAAGGCGGCGCAAAGCTCCTGGGCGGTGATGTGCTGGCCGGGGTGCTGCCGGAAATAGGAGAGGATCTCCTCCCGCTGTTTGGTTTTGTATCCTTCCTTCATGGCTGTTCCTCCCGGAGAAGGTCCAGCAGCGCCGGGTGCAGGCCGGGGGCGGAAGCCAGACAGTCGCTGTTTTGGGTAAAGTCCACCGGCTGTCCGGCAAAGTCGGTGAGCACCCCTCCCGCTTCGGTGAGGATCACGGAGGCCCCGGCATAGTCCCAGGGTTTCAGGTTTCGCTCCAGATAGCCGTCGGTGCGCCCGCAGGCCAGGTCGCAGAGATCCAAGGCGGCGCTGCCGGTGCGGCGGATGTCCTCACACCGGGAAAAAATTTTGGCAAACAGGGCGAAGTTTTTGGGAATCAGCTCCCGGTCATAGGGGGAGGTGCCGATGGCCAGTAGGCTGTGGGCCAGATCGGCGGTGGGTTTCACCTGAATGGAGGCGCCGTTGCAAAACGCTCCTTCCCCCGCCTTGGCGGTAAACAGCTCCTGCCGGAAAGGGTTGTACACCACCCCCAGGGTGACTTTTCCCTGTTCCAGCAGCCCTAAGCTGACGGCGCTGGCGGGAAAGCCGTGAATCAGGTTGGTGGTGCCGTCCACCGGGTCTAAAATCCATAAGGGCTGGGAAAAATCCAGGGTGCGGTTGTCCTGCTCCTCGCTCATAAGAGGGAGATCCGGGGTCAGGGCCCCCAATTCTGTTTTGAGAAACTCCTGCACCGCAAAATCCACCTGGGTGACGTAGTCCGCCCGGCCCTTTACGGTGATGGTTTGGGCTGCCGCCCGGTCCAACAAAATAGCTCCGGCCTGCTCCACCAGCCGGATCACTGCCTGCCACTCCATCTTCTCCTCCTCCTCCTTTGGCTTTATTGTACCCGGGGCAGGGGGAAAAGTCAATGAAATTGGGCCTTGTCTTTTGTCCCCAATTCCGGTATCCTGAAAGAAAAAGGAGGCGGTAGGAATGCTGCAGGAATTGGTGGACCAAGCCCGGCGGGAAGACGAAATCCTGGAGGATGAAACGGTTTTGAAGGAAACGGTGTCCGAACTGGATGGTTCCAAATTGGAATACAAGCGGATGCAGTTTTTTCACTGCCGGTTTGTGGACTGTGATTTTTCCGGGGCGGAATTTTATCATTGCAGCTGGTATGGCTGCGATTTTTCCCGCTGCCGGTTTTCAGAGAGTTACTTCAAACAGACCCTGATCCAGGC
>DXWR01000192.1 GCA_019416775.1 Oscillospiraceae bacterium
CCCATCGACTGGATGTATCCTAAAAAAGTGGACAAGTGTGTTAGAATAAGAGACAAGAAAAAACAGAAAGGAAAAACACACATGTCTAACAAAAACAGCCCCACAAAGTACAGCGAAGAATTTAAGAAAACCATCGTCACGCTCTATCAATCCGGTAAAACTTATGCTGAAATTAAGAAAGAGTACGGCGTCTCCTCTTCTGCTCTCTCTAATTGGGTTCGAAAATACTCCTAGGTTCAGGTGGACGAAGACACCGTTCTCACTGCCCAGCAGATTAAAGCTCTTCAACGCCGCAACGTTGAACTGGAAGAAGAGAATCTCATCTTAAAAAAAGCCATTGCAATCTTTCTTCCTAACACGCCACACTCAGACAGAGACTAAAAGCAGTCCAAGCTCTTTCCAAACAGCATCGCATCTCCATCCTCTGCCGAGTCCTTAACGTGAACCGGAGCACCTACTACAAGTACGTTAATCGTCAACCTTCTCACAGAGAGCAGGAAAATCAGCTGCTTAAGCAAAAGATTCTGGAGATTTATGCAAAAACGGATAAACGCCTTGGTTCTCGGAAAATGAAGCTCTGTCTTGCGCAGGAGTATTGCATATCCATCAGTGAAGGTCGAGTGTACCGGCTGATGAAACAAATGAATCTTCCTAAAATGAGTACGGCTAAACCACCGAAACAGAAATCCTCTGCCGAAGAAGTTGGCGTCTGTACCAATCTGCTGGCGCAACAATTTAATCAACCAGCACCTAATTTGGTTTGGGTATGCGACTTTACCTATGTTCGGGTAGGAACAAGATTCTTTTATCTCTGCGTCATCTTAGACCTGTATGCTAGAAAAGTCATTGCCTGCCGGGTCGGCAAACGGATTGATCGCTTTCTAGCTATCGACACTTTACGGGATGCTGTTCGACGTAGAGGTGTTTCAAAAGGAGTGATGTTCCATACAGATCGAGGTTCCCAATTCACTTCTTCCGATTTCCGCAAGGAAATTGATTCGCTCCACATGGTTCAATCCTTTTCTGCCAAAGGACACCCTTATGACAATGCTGTAATGGAATGCTTCTTCAAATACTTGAAAAAAGAAGAATTAAACCGTCGACATTTTCAATCTGTGGAGCAGTTAAAGCAAAGTCTGGTTTCTTACATTGCTGGATTTTATAACCCTATTAGACCTCACTCTCACAACCATGGCCTTTCTCCCAATCAAATGGAAGACCGCTATTTCGCTAATTTCACTTGTCCACTTTATTGACTATAGTCCATTTTGGCCAGCATATCATTTTCCCTCCGGTTTTTGTGATACCTCTAGTGTAACAAAAAAGTGCCGCTTGTGCGACACTTTTTCGACAGACTGAACCCCTGGCAAACGCCGGGGGTAATCTTTTTAATTCTATTTTTTAAATGAGGAACTAATCTTTTACCGCCACTGCGGCGTAATCCCTTCCCACTCCACGTCAAATTCTTTGTCCTTGAAGTAGTATTTCTTATCCTCTTCGGTAATCTCACGGATCACCCGGCAGGGATTCCCCACCGCAATCACATTGTCCGGAATATCCTTGGCCACTACGCTGCCGGCCCCGATGACTACGTTATTTCCGATGGTCACCCCCGGCAGCACACAGACACTTCCCCCAATCCACACATTATTTCCAATGGTAATTGGAGCACCGTATTCATACCCGGAATTTCGAGCATCGGGATGGATAGGATGTCCCGCTCCATACAAGGACACATTGGGTGCCAACATCACATTGTCTCCAATGGTCACCGGACAAACGTCCAACACCGTCAAATTGTAGTTGGCAAAAAACCGTTCGCCAACAGTAGTATTCCGTCCGTAATCAAAGTGGATGGGCGGCTCCACCAGAATTTCCTTTCCGGTGCCTCCCAAAATTTCCTTAATAAGCTGATCCATTTCCTGTTCCTGATTCCGGGTCAGCTGATTGTATTGGGCAATGCGCAATTTATTTTCTGCCCGCATCTGTTTCAGCTCTGGGTCGTTGGCCCGATAAGGCAACCCGGCCAGCATCCGTTCTTTCTGAGTCATTGACAACCTCCTATTTTGCGGCACCGGCGGTGCAGTACCAGCAGAACTCCACCTCCCAAACCGCTAACCAGCCCCAGGGAGTGTCGCTTTTTGGTTTCATCATTCGAAGCTGCTCTTGACATAAGGTACCAGCACAAATCCTATGGCTGCCGCCGGTTTCCTTTTCCGTCAAAAGATCCATTTTATACCGCCTGCACAGATGCAGTTACCGCATGGCGCGGCATTCCGCAAGGCAAACTGCACTGCGGCTTAAAAACAATTTTTCACATTCCTCAGCCTCTGCCCCAAGGCCGATCCCGCTCCGCCCGACCGGGCCGCCCCATCAGATTGGCAATGGCGGTGTGGGCATCGCAGTTTCCCTGCAGCACCTGGTAGAGCTGCTCTACAATGGGCATCTCCACCCGGTAGCCCACGGCTAATTCATGAGCACAGAGGGTGGCGGAAATGCCTTCCACCGTCATCCCCACCTTCTCCACTGCTTCTTTGGGGGAAAGGCCTTGGCCAATGTACACTCCGGCCCGATGGTTCCGGGAATGGACGCTGGTGCAGGTGACGATCAAGTCTCCCATTCCCGCCAAACCCAAAAAGGTGGCGGCCTGCGCTCCCATGGCGGTGCCCAACCGGGTAATCTCCGCCAAGCCCCGGGTCATAAGGGCGGCCCGAGCATTGTCCCCGATTTTCATCCCGTCCAGAATGCCGGCAGCCAGGGCGATGATGTTTTTCAAGGCGCCTCCCAGTTCCACCCCCAGCACATCGTCGTTGAGGTAGATCCGCAGATTTTTCTGCATGAGATTTTGCTGCACAAACAGCGCCGCGTCGTGATCCTGGGAAGCCGCCACCACCGTGGTGGGCACTCCCAAAGCGATCTCCTCTGCATGGGAAGGGCCGGAGAGAACGACCACAGGGTTTTGAGGAAACTCCTCCTTCAGCACCACGCTGAGCCGCTTTTGGGTGGAGGGCTCAAAGCCCTTGCCCACGTTGACAATGACGGTGTTCGGCTCCAGCACCCCGGCAAAGGACTTAGCTACCGGCCGCACCGCTCCGCTGGGCACCGCAAACACCACCAAAGGAAACTCCTTGGCTTCTTCCTTGTCAGGGGTCAGCCGGATAGTTTGGGGGACCTTGATGCCGGGGAGCAGTTTTTTATTTTCCCCGTCTCGGGCGATGTCCTCCAGCTCTTGGGGAAAAGCGCTGTACAGACTGACCGGGATGCCGCACTGGTCCAGCAGCACTGCCAAAGACGTACCGAAGCCGCCGGAGCCGATAATAAAGACTGGGTTCATAGGACATACCTCCATGGTAGGATTTTACTTCAAAAAACAGCAGTACCCGGAAGCAAACGCGTCCGGGTCATACCGTTATTTTTCCTTTTTTTCACCGATTTTCCGTTCGTTGCCGTGGATGAGACGGCCGATGTTTTCGTGGTGCATGGCAATAACGATGATTCCCAGCACCGCGGCGCAGGCTGTTTCCAACACCCAATAGGGATGGGGCGTCCAGAAAAAGCCAAACAAGAAGATAAACACCGGGTAGGCCACTGCGGAGAGGATGCTCCCCAAAGAGACGTACCGGGTAATCAGCACTGCCAGCAAAAACACCCCCAGACAGCACAAAAACACCCAGGGCGCCAGCATCAGCATGGCTCCGGCGCTGACCGCCAC
>DXWR01000193.1 GCA_019416775.1 Oscillospiraceae bacterium
TTTTAAAGCTGACCCTTTTTTACCGCCCCAAAAACGACACCAAAGAGGGCATTTCTTCCCGGCGAGCTGCCAGCGCTGCCTTGGCCGGGACGGTAGGAACCGGCAATATCATCGGCGTTTCTGCGGCCTTACTCACCGGGGGAGCCGGAGCGGTGTTCTGGATGTGGGTCTCTGCCTTACTTGGAATGGGGATTAAGTATGCGGAAATTCTGCTGGCTGTGTATTTCAAAAAGCAATCCCCCAATCATACCGGCGGCGGCCCCATGTATTATATGGAGCAAGGACTTGGCTGCAAGCCTCTGGCAGTGTGGTTTTCGGTGGCGGCCATTGGGGCGGCCTTAACCGGCGGCTGCTTTACCCAGGTGAACGCCGTCTGTTCGGTGCTGGGGGAAGGAAACCTTTGGCTGACCGCTATCGTCGGCGCAGGAATTGCCTTATTGGCAGGGCTGTGCATCTTTGGAGGAATCCACCGCATCAGCAAAGTGACTTCGGTGCTGGTACCGGTGTTCAGCATCCTGTTTTTAGGTGCGGGGCTGGTGGTGATATTTTGCTGTTTGCCTCAACTGCCCGGCGTTTTTGCCCTGATCTTTCAGCAGGCTTTTTCACTGGAAAGTGTGTCCGGGGGACTGATGGGTACGGGGCTGGCCCTCTCCCTGCGTTTGGGAATGGCCCGAGGGATTTTCAGCAACGAAGCCGGAGTTGGCTCTTCTCCTATGGTCTACGCCTCCGGCAAGGAAAGCGATCCGGTGCGTCAGGGGCTTTGGGGCGTACTGGAAGTGTTTTTGGATACCATCGTGATCTGCACCGTCACCGCTTTGGTTATTTTGCTCACGGTAGGGATTTCTCCTGCCCAAACCCCCATGGAGCAGGTGAATCTGGCTTTTTCTTCGGTGCTGGGGGAATGGGCGCGGCCGGTACTTGGGGTCTCTATCTTTTTATTTGCCTTTGCCGCATTGCTGAGCTGGTGTTTTTACGGGGAACAAGGGATCCGCTATCTGGGAAAAAGTAAAACCAGTGTGACGGTATACCGGTGCTTGTTTGTGCTGTTTTGCTTTTTGGGAGCCCTTTATCCTTCGCAAAGCGTTTGGCTGCTGGGGGATTGCTGCAACGGCATGATGCTTCTGCCCAATGTCATCGCCTTACTGCTGCTGCGAAAGCAGGTGATTTGTGTTACAAAAGAGTCTTCCCTTTATCAAATACTGCGGGGAAAGGGCAGTCCACAAAAATCTCTTGGACAAAATTACCAAAAAACAAAAAAGTGTCCATAAATTTTTTCCACCCAGGCACTTGCTTTTTGAAAGAAAACATGCTATATTTGTTTCTGTACTAAAAACACTTGTGTTTGTGGGGTGGACGGAATGAAACAGCCTCAAAAGGTTTTGGTGCAGGTGGATGTGCTTCCGGAAGTGTTTCGCAAAGTATTGGAGGCCAAACAGTTGATCGCCACCCGGCAGGCCAAAAACTCCACGGTTGCTTGCCGCATGGTAGATTTGAGCCGAAGCGCCTTTTACAAGTACAAAGACTGCATCAGCCTTTACGACGAGATGCAGGTGGAACAGACTATGGCTTTGTACTTCCGTCTCAGCGACCAGCCGGGGGTGCTCTCCGGTGTGTTAAAGATCCTCAGCGACCACGGAGCCAATATTCTGACGGTGACCCAGAATCTTCCCTTGGATCAGGTTGCCGCCGTCACCGTAACTATTCGGATTGACCAGAAAACAACGGATCTCACCGCTTTGTTCGACCAGCTGGCGGAGGACACCGGGGTCATTGAATTTCGCAAGATCTAAAACCTGCACACAGAACAACGGGAAGGGGAAAACCAATGATTTATATGGCAGTTATGGGCCACGGCACTGTGGGAAGCGGTGTGGTGGAGGTGATCCACACCAACAAATACCAGGTGGAAAAAAACCTGGGGGAACAGATCTGCATCAAACGTATTTTGGACCTGCGGGACTTTGATGTGTCCTACGCGGATCTGTTTACCAAAGATTTCAACGATATTTTGGAAGACGATGATATTTCCGTGGTAGCGGAGGTGATGGGTGGGATCCACCCGGCCTACGAGTTCACCAAAAGCCTGTTGGAGCGAGGTAAGAGCGTCTGCACTTCCAATAAAGAATTGGTGGCGGCCAAAGGTGCGGAACTGCTTCAGGTGGCGGCGGCGCATCATGTAAACTACTTCTTTGAAGCCAGCGTAGGCGGCGGTATCCCCATTATCCGCCCCCTGCACACCTGCTTAGCTGCCAACCGGATCGAAGAAATTGCCGGCATCCTAAACGGCACCACCAACTTTATTCTCACCAAAATGATCCACGATAAAATGGATTTTTCCGATGCCCTGAAATTGGC